>DASYBA010000800.1:0-7413 GCA_036501005.1 Candidatus Xenobia bacterium
CGAGACGTCCAGTCGGTGCGCCAGGTACTCGGCTTGCACGGCGATGCCGAGGTGGGGAAACATTCGATAGAAGTCCTCCAGCAGTGCGCAGGAGGCGGCCAACCAGCCTTCCCGTAGCGGGCGGGTTACCGGATCCGCTCCCACTCGGGCGTCCGCCCGGCGCAGGCCCAGGTCCAGGTGCAGGCGCTGTTCGAGAGCCAGGGTCAAGGCAGCCATCTCGGCTCGATTCCTTCCCCGATGCGAGGCCGACAGGGGCATGTCGAAGCGATAGGCCAGCAGCGCATCGATTCCCTTCGATACGAGCGCCAGACGGTCGGCCACCGAGCGGCTCAATGTGAGATAGGCGGAGGGTGAGAGAATGCCGTCCTCCACATGCTCGTTGTAGGCCTCCTGTTCGTACAGCAAGAAGCGCTGCAGGTGGAACACCCCGGACGTCTCCCCGTCGCCCTGCAGGATCTGCTGCGCATGCTCTTGCAGTTCCGATATCAGTTGGCTGGAGAAAAGGCCGCGCCGGGTAGCCGTCGCCAACTCGGCCACCACCCGCTCGAGCACCTCGTTGAGGCTCTCCTGATAGAGAGACGTTTCCTGCTGCGTCAGCGCCGTCAGCCCCAGCCGCTTCAACAAGGGGGCCGTGGTCATCGCGTTGACCAGCAGGGTAAAGAGCACGACGCCGCTGGCCAGCACCAGGAAGAGCTGGCGGTGTGCCACCGTCGGCGGCAGGATGAAGACCAGGGCCAGCGCCAGCCCACCCCGCAAGCCACCCCAGATCAGCACGCTTTGATAGGCCAGACCGATAGGCTGCCAGACTCGTATTCGATTGAGCGGCCAGAGGGTCACCCAGACCGATACCGCCCGGGCCACCATCACGACCAGCAGGGTGGGGAGCAGCCAGGGAATACCCTGACTCAAGAGGTCGAGCCGCATGGACAGCCCGACGGCCAGAAAGATGAGGGTATTGGCGCACAGCGACAGGAACTCCCACAGGACGTGCATGCTGTGCAGCGCCTCACGGTTGAGTTCCAGGCGGGCACGCTCGCCCAGGTAGAGGCCCACCACCATGGTCGAGATGACGCCGCTCACGCCACCATAGTGATCCGCCACGATGAAGCTGCCGTAGGCCGCAGCGACCGTGAGACCGAGCTGGGCGGTCGCCGACGGGTTGGTCCACCGCAACAGCCGGCTCAGCCCGAGCACGAACACCAGGCCCACCCCGACACCCCCGCAGGCGACCTCGAGAAACTGCATGGCGGGATTCCCGCTCGAACCGCCGGACAGCAGCACCCGGAAAACGACGATGGCGATGCCGTCGTTGAGCAGGCTCTCGCCTTCCACCAACGTGGCCAGGCGGCGCGGGGCGCCGATTTCCTTGAAGAGGGCCACCACCGCGACCGGGTCGGTGGCCGAGATGAGCGCCCCGAAGAGGAGGGCTGATGCCAAATCCATGCCGATTGTGACATGCAAGCCGGCCCCCACGACCGCGCAGGACGCCAGGAGAGCTACGACGGCCAGCGCCAGGATGGGCCCGGCGTCTCGCCGCAGGTCGCCCAGGTTCAGGTGGTAGGCCGATTCGAAGATGAGGGGCGGCAGCAGCACGTAGAGGACCAGATCGGGAAAGGTCTGGTCAAAGCCGGCCGGCAGGCCGCCGTACAGCCGGTGCAACACGGCTCCCCCCACCATGCCGACCAGCACGAGCAGGACGCTGTGGGGCAGGCGAAAGAGGCCCGAGATGCGGGTGCCCAGGAAGCCGATGCCCAGCATGGTGGTGACGACAAGGACAGTCTCTGCCACAGCGAACGGGATGTTCTGCGGCCCCGCCCGCCCTCTTCTTTAGGAAGTCTTTAACTTTCCCGGACGCTACCTTCAAGCCTGGCCAGTATCCTGAATTCATAAGGCACACCGAGGCCATGATGAGCAGCCCATCATCCTGTCTCGGTGTGCCTTTGCTTTTCGGCTGCTTCGAGGGCTCCGCCGCCTCGCTTCGCGCTTCTAGCGAGCCGATTCGAGGACGGCGTGGCCCCAGAGGCGGGGGGTCCCTTGGACGTCCTTCCAGGCGCTCCAGGCCGTGCGCGCGTGGCCGGCGTTCTCGCCTACCCGGGCATCAGCTTTGTCGTTGTCGTACAGCATGACGTTGAACCCAAAGGTGCGGGCCCCTTTGAGGGCCACGCTCTTGGGAATGACCGCCTCCACCAGGTAGCCGTGGGTGGTGCGGCGGGACAGGATCCGCATGCCCGGAGCGGTCTTTTCGATAGGACCGGGGCTAGCGTCCGCATCTCTCGCCGCCATGGCGTGCTGCGACGTGTTGAACGGAATGATGCCGACCTTGAAGGTGGTCAGGGTCGTCTGGCTGACCCCGGGACCTTTGGGGTCGATGGCGATCTCGACCGCGTCCGTGCGCCAGTGCGCCTTGTTGTCATCCGGTGCAATGTTCGATACGACCACGTCATCCACCACGTCGACGGCCACGTAGAGGTTCTTGTCGTCGTGCGCCACCCAGAAGCGACCGGTGAGGTCCTGGGGCCCCTGGGTGTGGCCCTCCCACAGGCGGTCGAAGGGAATGATGTGGTACTTGAAGGGCTTGTACTTGTCGATATTACCGTCCAGGGTCAACCCGTGGGCCACCATGGGCACCTTCAGGGTGGGGACGACCTGCGCATACCCCTCGCTGACCTCGGTGGCTTCTCCAGCACGAACCACCGCTCGCAGGGGGAAGGCCCCCGTCTCAATCTCGGGCGGCACGGAGGCCGGGATGGGCACGGTGCGGGTCTCTCCGGGCCGGACCACCACTTGTCGCGGGGCCGGCGGCAGCGTGATGCCCTGACAGGCGGCCGACACCTCCACGGTGAGCGGTTTCTGCCCCCGGTTGCCCACCAGGACAGGAATCGTCCCGCTCTGCCCGGACCCCAACGTCACTTCGGCCGGCACGACGTGGATCATGGCATCCAGCCCCCAGCGGTGGGCCCACTCTCGAAAATCCGACAGCGCCGGCGTGGGCGCCAGCTCGGCGGTGACCTCGGGCGTCACCTCTATCGGACAGCGAACGGTCGCCTGGCCGCCGGTCCAACTCACGTGCGCGACCAGGGCGGCGGGTCCGGAGGGCGCGGTCGCGGGCACCTCCACACCCTGGGTAAAGTGGTAAGCCTGGCCCGTCCCCAGATCGCCGACGGTGCGACGGGCGGTGCCCCATGGGGTCTCCAATTGGCACTCGACGGCTTTCAAACCGATATCGGATTCATTGCGAATCTTGACTTCCAGCACGCTGCTGGCCCCGCGTGTGGCTCGGTAGTCCTGTGGGACGACAGAAATCTGCAGACCGACCGGTGCGCCCAGCACGGACGTCAGGATACCCCCCATCAGGTCCGTCTCGATGCCGGGCGCCACGGGGATGAAGCTGAAGGCCCGCATGAACGGCTCGTACCCCGTCGTCGAAGGGATGCCGTCGTCGGATGCGTCCCACCCTTGAGTTCGATAGGCTCGCAGGGCGCGGCGCTTGATGGCGGCATACGTGACCACCCGAGATTTCGAGGTGTCGCTGAGATCGACCTTGAGGTCGGGAGACAGACCCCCATCGCCATACTCCAGCGCGTAATATAGCTTGCGAGGTTGCCAGGGGGTGAGGCCCTCGTCGGTGATCTGGCGGGGAAAGACGTCGGACTGGGCAGCCTCGTGGAAGGCCTCGGTCGCCAGGCGGGCGATGTACTGGTGGTGGCCGTGGCCCGTCGGCCAGGGGTTCATGGTGATGACGACGTCGGGGCGCAGCAGGCGGTAGTATCGAACCAGACGCTCCACCAGGTCCTCATGGCCCCACGCCTGCTCGGCGGTCTTGGCGCTGACGGTGAAACCGCCGTCCAACTGATCCAAATAGTACACTTGCGAGATGCCGATGACCCGCAGGGCCTCGCGCTCCTCGAGTTCCCGCATGATGCCGAGGGCGTGGCCTTGCTCGCGGCCGACGGCGTTGCCGCCCCCTTCGCCCCGCGTGGCCGTGATGACCGCGGCCTTGCAGCCGCCGTCCAGGACGTAGCGGGCCATGGTGCCGAACGCGGTCGACTCGTCGTCGGGGTGCGCCCCGACGAAGAGGATGTTCACCTTGTTGGGATGCACGTCACCCATGCAAATACCCCACCCCAGCAGCAGGAGGAGCCCGAGCAGGACGCGTCGAGCCATCAGCGTGCGCCGGGTCGGAACTCCTCGCTCAGTTTCTGGCGCAGGAACGTGACCACCTGATCCTGGTGGATGCGCTCCTGGGTGCCCGTATCTCGATATCGAACCGTGACCGTCCCGTCTTCCCGGGTCTGCCCGTCGATCGTGATGCAGAACGGCGTGCCGGCTTCGTCCATGCGGGCATAGCGCTTGCCGATGCTCTGCTTCTCGTCCATCTGGGCAGGACCGACCTGGTTGCGAACGTCCTTGTAGATCTTTTCAGCAATCTCCGGCATGCCATCCTTGTTGACCAACGGAAAAATGCCGGCCTTGATAGGAGCTAGACGGGGGTGAATCCGCAACAGTTCGGGACTGGGGCGAGACTCATCCACATCGTACCCCTCGCAGATGACGGCCAGGAGCCCCCGAGTCAGACCAGCGGCTGGCTCGATGACATGCGGCAGATAGTGTTCGTTCCTTTTCGTATCGAAGTAATCCAGCTTGACGCCACTGCATTTGACGTGCTGGGTTAAATCGAAGTTGCTCCGATACGCGATGCCTTCCAGCTCGGTGAACCCCTTCTCCCCCGAGAACGGGAAAGCATATTCGACATCGCAGCAACCGCCGGCGTCTTTGGCGTAATGGGCCAGTTCGTCCGGGTCGTGATCTCGCAGGCGCAGGTTCTTGCCCTGCAAGCCCAGGCTGCACCACCAGTTGTAGCGAGTATTGCGCCAGAACTGGTACCACTCGGTGGCCTCGGTGGGGTGCACGAAGAACTCGATCTCCATCATCTCGAACTCCCGGGACCGGAAGATGAAGTTGCGAGGCGTGATCTCGTTGCGGAACCCTTTGCCGCACTGGGCGATGCCGAACGGCACCTTGACGCGGGTGGTATCCAGCACGTTCTTGAAGTTGTAGAACATGCCCTGGGCCGTCTCCGGGCGGAGATAGGCGTAGGAGCTGGCGTCTTCGAGGGCGCCCACGTTGGTCTTGAACATCAGGTTGAAGGCGCGGGCCTCGGTCAGTTCGCACTTCTCGAAATTGCCAACCGTCTTGCTGGGCTTCAACGGGCAAGGCACGTCGATCTGATCGGCCCGGAAGCGGCCGCGGCACGCCTTGCAGTCGACCATCGGGTCGGCAAAGCCGGCCACGTGGCCGCTGGCTTCCCACACCTTGGGATGGCTGATGATGGCGCAATCCATGCCCACGATGTCAATCTCGTGGCCGTCGGGGCCCGTCGGGGGCTTCCGCACGTTGCTCTCCCACCACCAGTCGCGCAGGTTGTTCTTCAGCTCGACGCCCAGCGGACCGAAGTCCCAGAAGCCGTTCAGGCCTCCGTAGATTTCAGAAGAGGGAAAGATGAACCCCCGGCGCTTGCAAAGCGCCACAATCTTCTCCATGAGGGCGCTGCCGGTGGGTTTGTTCGTCATGGTGGTTTCGGTTGCCACGCTGGACTCCTTGACAAAAATCGGGCCGGGTGAATTCCCGATGCCCTGGGCCGGCCCCTCCCCGAGTCAGTCCGCCGTGATGAGGGCGTCGGCCTCCTGGATACCCGCTTCAAACGCCGACAGACCCTGCCATAGCGACTCGGCATCATCTCGTTCGACAGCCACGGCCATGTGCTGCAGCCCATCGATGCTCTTGCGGTAACACTCGATATTGCTGTCGAAGAAGGCCTTTCCGGAGGGATCCTGTTGGCCCAACTTCTCGCACTGTTGCACCGCTTGTTGCAGGGGGCCCAGGAGCCCGGCGATTTGTTCCTGCAAAGCGGCCAGATCGGCCTCGCCGGCCACCACGGCCTGGACCAGCCCCCGGAAATCCTGCACCTTCTTGCGTTCCATCGCATCGGGTGCCTGATCGCCTGGCCGCACGGAGCCGTCCGTCGCCACCCGCACGTCGAGGACCCGCTCGGGTTCGCCGGCCGTCTCGCGGAGGAGCTTCTGCATCATGAAGTGATTCATTGGTTCGAAAAATCAGAAAACCAGGGCCACAGCGGTCCCTGGTTTCCTGGCAGAGCGCCCGGTTTCCTCCCGGTCGGTCAGTTGTTGGGCACCTGCGGCCCCATGGCGCCGGTCAGAACTTGGTTGGCCGCCGCCGCATGATGGTGATGGTGATGTCGATGTCCCTCCGGCGGCGCCGTCTCGCCAGAGGCGGTCGTCTGGAACTGCTGGTATCCAGCGTTCGCCTGCGTGGTGGCAGCTTGGGGGGAAAGCTGGCCGCCCTGGACCTGCGCCTGCAACTGGTCGGTCAGGTTATTCATGGCCAGGCCTGCCTGCAGAGAGCTGGAACTCAACATATTGATAGCGCCTCCGTTGTTTCGATATATCTCTTGTTGAAAATATCCTACCACGGCCTTTTCCCCTGCTCGTTTCCAACTTGTAAACACGGGGTTAAAATGTTGTGAATTCTGTAACCAACGTGTATCGTATGTTAAGAACTCGTGATTGGAAACGCCAAAAAAACCAGGACCGCAGCCGTTCTGGTTTCTATTTGCGGCGCCTCATGTCTGACTAGTGGTTGGGCACCTGCGGGCCAAGTGCGCCGGTCAGGACCTGGTTGGCCGCATGATGGTGAGGGTGATGTCCATGTCCCTGTGCCGGCTGCTGAGGGACAGCCACGAGGCTCGGCATCGATCCGCCACACTCTTGCTGGACTGCGGCGTACCCGCCGTCTACCTGCTTCTGACCCTCCGCCGGCGAGAGCTGACCCAACTTGACCTGCGATTGCACCTGGTCGGTGAGATTGTTGAAACCCAGTGCCGCAGCCGTGCATCCCGCCGTTGATAACATATTTCTACACGCTCCGATTATTCGATATATCTCTTTTCGTTGCCCAATCTTAACACGTCTCTGCCCCCTCCCTGTTGCCAACTTGTAAACCGAAAGTTAAATAGTTGTGAATTCCGTGAACGGAATGTGGTGTTCTGTTAAGAACCCGTTAACCAAATGTGTCCAAGGCTCGCCTACAATGGGGGCCACCCCGCTGAAAGGTTCCAACCACCGTGACGATTCAGGCAGCTCGCCCCTACCAGGTCTTCAGCCATACGAACCAGGGCCGCCAGCACCCCCAACGTTCGAACGGACAAGTAGACGGCTTCCTCCGCCAGCACAGCCCCGACCTGCCAGACACGCAGCAGCAGCAACTGAAGCAGGCCGTGCTGAAGAATCAGGCCAGCGCTCACGGCAAATACTTCGACAGCGCCCAGAACAGCCAGGACGTGGCCGCCTACTACCAGGGCGTCAAGACCGACTTCAGCAGCATGGACCCCAAGAG
>DASYBA010000801.1:0-4366 GCA_036501005.1 Candidatus Xenobia bacterium
GTCCTTGTGCAGGACAGCCTGCTCCTCCACCTCGTCGTCGCGCCCGGACAACATGCCCAGGGCTCGGCTGTAGGCGCTGGTGGACTCGACATACCGATTGAGGTAGCTGTAGACGTCGCCCTGGCCGCGAATTCCGGCCAGGAGGTTCTCTCGGATGATGTGGTCGTAGGCAGCCTGCCAGGTGCCCGGGGAGGGGTTGTCCATCAGGGGCATGACCTTGGCCTGGGCCTCCAGATCCTGGTAGGTGCGCAGCGCCTCCGGGTACTGGTGCTGGGTGATCTGACCGAGGGCCTGCTGCTGCAGCTTGCCCAGAGCCACCTCGCGGTCGATCAGATCCTTGGTCATGGTGGGATCCGTCCACCCCGTGCCAGCCAACAAGAGGAGGAGAACCGCCGAGCACAGTCGTCTTTTCATGGGGCGCCATGGGGTGTAGCACACCAGGATCGGTAACTCAGGCGGCCCACCTGGCGCGTAGCTCGCTGTAGCGACCTGCTCGCCGTGCCGCTCTACGGCTGCAGAAGTCACCCCATCGGTTGCTTGCATCGACGGCCCGCAAACGTAGGATAGAGTCGGCCCCGTCGACGTTCCAGCGCATGCCAGTCAGGTGGAGCCGGTCTTTTCCTATGAACCGGACCCCACCCTCCATCACGCCGCTACCGATGAGCAAGCCGCGGTCGATAGCCTCCTTGTATCGGAGCATATGGCGGCGCCGGTCAAAGTAGTCATGGATGCCCTGGAGCTGTTCTGCGGTGTCCGATTGGCCCTGCTGCTGGGCAGCTCTCTGCCGGGCGCGTAGCTCCGCAAAGAACGTAGGGAGACGGCCTTCCAGAAGTTCGTCGTTCATAGCCTCACACCAGCTCTGCTGTTCGGCAGATTCCGGTCGAAAGATGAGCTTTGAAGCCGTTCCGACATACTCGGATGCGTGGAAAAAATCCAGCGTCTCAAAGACCTCTTGATCCAGAGCGCCGAGGAGCTTGAGCCGGGGCAGAATGCTTTCGCTACCATCTCCGATGATTTGGAGCAGGGGCATACGGTCGAGACCCATCCGTTGGAATTCGATTGCCATGAGCTGATAGAACGGGTCGATGCCACCCGCCGCGGTGGCCACGTATCGCTTGCTCTCCAAGTTCACCTTGCGCTCTTCCCAGGTGGTGTAGGGCTTGGGGTCAAGCGTGCCCAGCACGCCCACCATGAACTGCTTGGAGCTTTCGCTGTGGTCTCTCACCCGGCAGAACCCCCCGTCGGAGCTCACCACCGCTACCGGTGCGGCGGGTACGGGTTCAGCGTGCGGAAACAAGTGCTTGCCGTCTTTCGCGAAGGCTTGGTGGCATTCGGCTTCCTGCTGGACCTGGAGCTCGGTGGCGATGGTCTCGGTCACGCGCTCTGCGGTGGTGTGCGAACACCGCACCGGCAACAGGCTGCAAATCAATTCTGTTGCCCTCTGATAGGGCGCCTGCCCGCAGAATCGCGCGATCACCTCCTGCAGTTCCGGGAGAATCTTATGTTCCCCGTCAACGCCGAGCAGGCTGTCCGCCGGGAGAGCGCTGTGTCCACACGGCCCGTGATAGTAAGCCCGCCTGAACGAGACCCGACCCAGGCGGGTCATGACGTCCTTGTTCTCGTCTCGTTCGTATGAAAGCACGGCGTCCGGACACAGATGACAGCGGATGGTGCTACCCAGAAAGCCACGGACGGACAGGAGGATGGATTCCATTATGTCCCGCCCCAGCTCATAGACCAGGCTGGGTATGCCTTGATCAAGCAATTGCCCGACCGTCTTCTCAACCCCGCCCTTGAATGCTTCCGCTACCTTGGAGACCACTTCCCGGGAAGCAGCCGTCAGGACTGAGACCAAGCTGTTCCAAACTGCCGCGGGGATCTGGAAGTAGTCGGCGTGCTTGGTTCCCAGAATCTCGGGCCGCATGATCAGCGGCTGGGGCTGGGCTCGTCTAGCATTCCTCTTGGGCTCACCTGCAGGAGCAACGATTCGGTCTCGAATGCCCCGCCTCAATGTAGCTACGTTCAAGTTCACGGCCTCCATCGCCAGGTTGTTTTTTAGCAGATTTACCTTCGCGATTGGAGGTCGTTTCCTTGCTCTTGGCGTGAAATATTCTCAAGCTCACGGTCTCCCCGAGAGCGGGCGGCTTCCGGCGTGTGCGCAGAGCCCAGGGAATGGCCAGGGACCAGGCGACTGGCACTGGACAACGCTAACCCAGAGACCGGTGTGGGCGTCGATGTCGTCCCACATGACTCCCACGGGTCCAAGAACCGAGCGCCGGTGGCTTCACCTACGATCACGAGCTACACCCGGCGCCATGGTTCCCGTTGACGGGGGTTGAAGCCTGTGTTATGATTCAGCGGATTTTCCCGGGCAACGTCGCGCCGTGCCCTGGCATTAACACTGGAAGGAAGAATACCATGGCTCAGTTCTGCCAACTTTGCGGGAAGGGCCCGTCGACCGGCAACACCGTCAGCCACTCGAACCGCAAGACGCGGCGTCGCTGGCTGCCCAACCTGCAGAAGACCACCCTGGTCATCGACGGCGAGTCGCACCGAGCCCGCATCTGCACCCGCTGCATGCGATCCCTGCGCTCACACGCCACCGCGTAGAGCCCTCGGCGTGCCCGTCCCCAAAGCCCCTGTCGGGGCTTTTTGCTTACCGCGGCGTGACCTGGTAGAGAGCGGGGTCGTCCTGGCGTGACCGCATGAGGCCGGAGATGAAACGCATGCGATCGCCCAGGTTGGCCCAGTTGGAGGCGCCGGTGCCTTTCAGGTAGCCGTTGTCGCCAGCATTGCCGCCCCACCGCTGGATCTGCTGGGCCAGGCCGGGATCGTCGATATGGTGCAGGGGCGCAGGCGCTTCCTGGCCCTGGAACGACGGCACGTCGCTGGAGAGGGAGAGATTCTCGCCCGGCAGGGGCAGGGTGATGTGGTCGGTCATCAAGTGCTTGGCGATGCCGTTGGTCCAGCCGTCGCCAGAGCACCCCGGCATGGCGGCCTTGATGGTCGGATCCAGGCGCTGCTGCTCCCGCTGGGCGAGCAGCAGGTTGCCGTGCAGGATGTGCTCTTGCTTGGAGTGCTCGTCCTTGTCGAACATGCCCTGGTAGTACTCATGCAGGCCGTCTTTGATCTCGCCCTGATCGGCGCCGAAGCCCTTGGAGAACTCGTCCCACTTCTTCTGGTTCGGGGCCTTGTCGCCCTCAAAGGTGTCGGCGAAGCGTTGGAGCTGCGGGGCGATGTCTTGATAGACGTTGCGGTTGCCGTCGCCGACCGCCTGCTGGCTCTGCTGGTAGGCGGCATCCCGGGTCTGCATGGCGGGAATGGCCGCGGGGCTCAAGAAGGAGAGCGCCGTCTCGCCGAACTTGCCCAGCCCGGGCTTGTCTTCGCCGCGGATGGTCTCACCCGCCCGGCTGGAGGCGAAAGAGGCAAAGGTCGACCAGTTGGCGCCGCCGTCGTCACCCATCATGTGGTGGAGCCGATTGCCGATGTGGGTGTAGTCCTGGGTAATCTCCCGGTTGCGGGCGGCGGGGTCCGACATGTGCGACACCTGGCTGATGTGCTGGTCGTCGGCCGACCATTGCTGGGGTTCGTTGATGGCGGCCTGGGCGGCGGGCGAAAGCTCCACGGAGTCGGACGGCCCGGCGGGGGCGGCGGCGCCCGGGGTGGGAGCACTGTTGCGCGGGTACTGGCTGCTCCGTTGTCCTGCGCCGACGGCGATATCGCTCACGTCCGACCCTCCGATCTTTCTCTGTTGCTGGAATCTCACGACAAGAACGACGACGCCCTAGAGTCCGGTTGTAAACGAACTGTAAACTTTGTTAACAAAGTCGACATGGTTGTGAACGGCAGGTTAACGGTGGTAACAATTCGTTCGCAAAGAGGGCCCCGCGGAGGCTGTTTTGTAAATTTCCCTCGCTGGGTGTTAACTTTGGCCCCAAGGAAGCCGGTAAGGCATCGAGAATGGGGGGGGCATGAACCGTTGGTTTCGTGTCGGCTGCGCCCTGGCCGGTCTGGGCGTGATCCTGGGGGCCTTTGGGGCGCACGGCCTGAAGGGTCACCTGGAGCCCGACATGCTGGCGGTGTATGAGACTGGGGTGCGCTACCACCTCATCCATGCTTTAGCGCTGATGGTGCTGGGGGTGGTTCCCCGCCAGGCGGCGGTGGATCGGGCCGGGGGGTTGTTGGTGGCCGGCATCGTGTTGTTTTCGGGCAGCCTGTACCTGCTCGCCGTGACGGGGGTTCGCATGCTGGGCGCCGTGACGCCGTTTGGTGGGTTGGCGTTCATCGGGGCATGGCTCTGGCTGGCCTGGAAGGTGCCGACTACCGGCTAGAGAACGTTTGTACACCATGCAACGAGGAACGCTGT
>DASYBA010000802.1:0-8443 GCA_036501005.1 Candidatus Xenobia bacterium
CGCAGTGGCTGGTTCAACAGGGAGCGCGCCATCTGGTGCTGCTGGGCGCGTCCACTCCGGCGGCAGACGAGGCGGTGTCGGCCATGCGGGCATCGGGCGCACAGGTGTCGGTGCTGGCGGCCGATGTCTCCGATTCGTCGGCCATGGCGCGGGTGCTGGCCTCCATCCGTGAAGCCGGACCTCCCCTGCGTGGGGTCTTCCATACCGCCGGGGTGCTGGACGATGCGATGGTGTTGCAGCAAGACATGGACCGGTTGAGGAGGGTCCTGGCCCCCAAGGTGGCCGGGACGTGGGCCCTGCACGAACTGACGGCCTCGGACCCGCTCGACTTCTTCGTGCTGTCTTCCTCGGCGGCGGGGCTGCTGGGGTCGCCGGGGCAGGCCAGCTACAGTGCGGCCAACGCCTTCCTCGATGCGATGGCCCACTTGCGCCGGCAGCAGCAGCGTCCGGCGCTCAGTGTGGGCTGGGGGCCTTTCGCCGCCGCCGGTCTGGCGGCGGCTGAGAAGGAACGAGAGGAGCGGTTCGCGCACCGCGGTTTTGACAGCCTCCAACCGGAAGAGGGCCTCGCCGTGCTGTCCGGCCTCCTGGGCACCTCTGTGTCTTATACGTCCATCGTACGGTTCAACGTGCGCCAGTGGGTGGAGTTCTATCCTCGGCTCGCGCAGTCATCCATGCTGTCCCGCCTGCTGACGGAGGCCAAGAAAGCCGGCTCGACGACCTCCGGTCTCTTCCTGGAGACTTTGCGAGGGGCGCCGGCGCTGGCACGCGGGGGCCGACTGGAGCAGTTCGTGCGAGAGCAGATGGCCGCCGTGCTGAGGTTGGACGTGACTCGCATAGACCGTGACACCCCCTTCAAAACGCTAGGCTTTGATTCTCTTATGGGCCTGGAACTGCGCAATCGGCTGGAGTCGGCTCTGGGGCTGAAACTGTCGGCCACCATGCTGTACACGCACACCTCGGTGGCGCCTTTGGGCCAGCATCTGCTGGCACGACTGTTTCCCGCGGACGCCGTGCTGGAGCCATCTTCCACCCAGCCGGATGCGAATGAGCAGGACCGGTTGGCGCAGTTGGAGAAAATGTCTTCCCTTCAGCTTGCCGCCGAGGTTGATGCGGTGCTGGCGAAACTGGAGTAGGAACCTTTGACTGACTCGGATTCAAGCGCCGCCGCCCTTAGGCGGGCCTTGCTGGCGATTTCCAAGCTGCAGGAGCGCAACGAGCGGTTGGAGGCGGCGGCTCACGAGCCGGTAGCCATCATTGGCGTGGCCTGCCGCTTGCCGGGGCCTTCCCCCACGCCGGAGGCATACTGGTCCTTTCTGCTGGGCAAGGGAGATGCCGTCGGTAGCATTGCCGACGGGCGTTGGCCGGTCAGCAGCACCTCCACCACTTTCTGGGCGGCCTTGGTGCCGCTAGAGTCTTTGCAGCTTTTCGACGCCGCCTTCTTCGGCATCTCGCCCCGCGAAGCGAAGAGCCTGGATCCCCAGCAGCGCTTGCTGCTCGAGGTAAGCTGGGAGGCCATGGAACGGGCGGGCCTGGCCCCCGATCCCAAGACGGACAGTCGCACCGGCGTGTTTGTCGGTCTCGGGAACTTCGACTACCAGCAACGCCTCCTGGGGCAGGAACCCGACGCCTACCAGGCCACCGGCAACATGGCGAGTATCGCCGCGGGCCGTCTGTCGTATTTTCTGGGCCTCCGGGGGCCTTGCATGATGGTCGATACGGCCTGCTCGTCATCCCTGACGGCCATCCATCTGGCGGTGTCCAGCCTTCGCCAGCGGGAATGCGACCTGGCTCTGGCCGGGGGGGCGAACGCCATCCTCTCGTACGAGGTGATGGATGGGGCGACGGCTCTGCAGGCCTTTTCGCCGGACGGCCGTTGCCATACGTTCGATGCGTCGGCCAATGGCTATGTGCGGGGCGAAGGGTGCGGCATGGTGGTGCTCAAGCGCCTGTCGGAGGCGCTTCGGGACGGCGACCCGGTGTGGGCGGTCATACGCGGGTCGGCGGTCAACCAGGACGGGCGTTCGACCGGCCTCACGGTGCCCAACGTGCTGGCGCAGCAGGCCTTGCTGGAGGCGGCACTGGCCAACGCCCGCGTCGCCCCGGCCGCGGTCGGCTACGTGGAATGCCACGGCACCGGGACGCCGCTGGGCGACCCCATCGAAGTCGATGCTCTGACCGCCGTGCTGGGCCAGCCGCGGCCGGACGGGTCGCCCTGCTACCTGGCCTCGGTCAAGACCAACATCGGGCACCTGGAGGCTGGTGCTGGTGTCGCCGGGCTCATCAAGGCGGTCCTGGTGCTCCGGCATGGGGTGATCCCCCCCCACCGGAATTTCCAGCATCTCAACCCTCGCATCGACCTGGACGGTACGCCGTTCAAGATTCCGACCGAGGTGCAGCCGTGGCCGCGGGGCGCCGAAGCGAGGATCGCCGGGGTCAGTTCATTTGGCATGAGCGGGACCAATGCGCACCTGATTGTGGAGGAGGCGCCGGTCCCGGTCCTTCCTCCGCCGTCGGAGGCGCCTCGGCCGGTGCACCTGCTGCCGCTGTCGGCTCGCACGCCGGAAGCTTTGCATGAACAGGCCAATCGGTATGCTGGCTTCCTGCAGTCCAACCCGGAGCTGAGCCTGTTGGACGTCTGCCACACGGCCGGCGTCGGACGCACCCACTTCCGCCATCGTCTGGCCGTGGTGGTGACCTCGCCGGAGCAGGTAGTGGCGGACCTGACCTCCAGTACGTTCGCGACCGGGGTGGGCGAGGCTGTGCCACGGGTGGCGTTCCTGTTCACCGGCCAGGGCTCGCAGTATGCCGGCATGGGGCAGGCGCTGTACGACGGCCAGCCGGCCTTCCGTGCCGCGGTAGACCGCTGCGCGACCATCCTCGAGCCCCTGCTGGCGCAACCGCTCCTGTCGGTCTTGTACCCGGCGGATGGCGAGACCTCGCCCATCAGCGAGACGCAGTATACCCAACCCGCCCTCTTCGTGCTGGAGTATGCGCTGACCGAGCTGTGGCGGTCGTGGGGCATCGTGCCGGCCGCGGTGCTAGGCCACAGCATCGGCGAACTGGTGGCGGCCCACGTGGCCGGGGTCTTCAGCCTGGAAGATGCGCTGGCCCTGGTGGCCGCTCGGGGACGTCTCATGGGGGCCCTGCCGAAAGGGGGGAGCATGGTATCGGTTCGGGCCGGGGAGGCCCGGGTGCGAGCGCTCCTGGATGGGGCCCCGGTCTCTGTGGCGGCCATCAACGGTCCGGAGAGCGTCGTGTTGTCCGGGCACGAGGCGGCGGTGGCCGATGTGTCAGCCCGACTCGGAGCTGAGGGCGTCGAGACCAAGCGCCTCACCGTGTCGCATGCCTTCCACTCGGCCCTCATGGACCCGATGCTGGCGGAGTTTGAACGGGTGGCGGCCGGCCTCCAATACCACCCGCCTCGCCTGCCGTTGGTATCCAACTTGACCGGGGCGCTGGCCGGCGAAGAGGTAGCGACCCCTGCCTACTGGGTCCGCCACGTACGGGAAGCAGTGCGCTTTGCCGACGGCATGCAGACCCTGGCGGCCCAGCGCATCGACGTGTTCCTGGAGGTGGGCCCCCAACCCCACCTGTCCGGCATGGGCGCCGGTTGTATCGAGACGACCGCGGCGTGGCTCCCCTCGCTGCGCTCCGGCAAGGATGCCTGGCGCACCCTGCTGGAGAGCCTGGGGCAGTTGTACGTGCGCGGCGCCGCGGTGGACTGGGCCGGCTTCGATCGGCCCTACCCGGCTCGCAAGGTGGTGCTGCCCACCTATCCGTTTCAGCGTGAGCGTTACTGGATTGAGTTGCCGAAATCCGGCCGTCCGGGTCGACCGTCCCAGGGCAGCGGCCATCCCCTGCTGGGCGTCAAGACCGCTCTGTCCGAACCGAGTGGCTCGCTCCTGTGGGAGTGCGAGGTGGACCCGCAAGCGTTGCCGTGGCTGCCGGGTTTCCAGCGGGAAGGATCCGTGGTCCTGCCCGAAACGGCGTACCTGGACATGGCCATGGTGGCGGGCCGGGAGGCCTTCCAGGGTGGGTCGTTCACCGTGGAGGAGATGGAGTTTCCGTCGACCCTGCCGTTTGCCAGCGGACAGGTGCGTCAGGGGCAGATGCTCTGCACGCTCGACGGTTTGGGACAGGCCAGGTTTCGCATCAGTGGACTCGAGCCGGATGGGTCCTGGACTCTCCACGCCCAGGGACGGTTGCAGCGAAGTACCGACGTCTCGGTCGAACCATCCAGCCTGGAGACCATCCAACAGCGCTGCACGACGGAAGCGGACGCCGCCGGGGTCTACTCCCGCCTGAACGCCATGGGCCGATCCTACGGCCCGACCTTGCAGGGCCTGGTCAAGTTGTGGTCCGGGCCGCAAGAGAGCCTGGCCGAGGTCCGCCTGCCGGCCGAGGTGGCCGGTGAGATGGATCAGTACCAGGTCCATCCGGTCCTGCTGGACGTGTGCATGCACGGCCTGCTTGAAGAGGGTGCATCGCTGACCGGGGTGCGGATGGTCCGGCGGTACCGGCCTCCCACAGTCGAAGCGTGGAGCCACTGGCAGGGCCGGGTGCTGCCCGACGGGAGCACGGAGGGCGACCTGCGGGTGCTGGATACCGCCGGCCAGGTGGTGATGGAGCTGCTGGGGGTGCACCTGGAGATCCGTCGGGTTTCGACCCGCAAATCTCCCGACGAGGCCTTGTATCTCCGGCAGGTCTGGGAACGGACCGACCTCGGGAGCGCCGCAGCGGGGCCCACCAAGGCCGGTGCATGGCTGGTCCTGCAGGATGGCGGGGGGGTCGGAGAAGCCGTGGCGGCCGGTCTGCAAGCCCGGGGCGAGACGGTCGTGACCCTGCCCACCGCCGCCTCGACCGACCCCCAGGCTTTGGATGCCGGGCTGCAAGAGATGGCGGCCAGCGGTCGACCCGGTCGCGGCGTGGTGCATTTGTGCAGCCTGGATACGACGGATGCGACGGACTTCGAGGCGGCCGCGACGCGGGGGTGCGGGAGCGCCATGCTGGTGGTGCAAGCCTTGTCCCGCACGGGCTGGCGGGACATGCCCCGCTTGTGGCTGGTGACCCGACGCAGTCAGACGGTGGGCAGCCCGGACCCGGCCCTGGCGTTGGCGCAGGCCCCGCTGTGGGGCATGGCGCGTTCCCTCTCCATCGAACAAACGGAACTGCAGCCGACCCGCATCGACCTGGGCGGAACGGATAGCGACGTCGAACGCCTGCTGGCCGAACTGCAGGCCGGTTCCACGGAAGAAGAGGTGGCGTTCCGGAGCGACGGCCGCTACGTGGCCCGCCTGGTGCGCGGCGCCCCCCCCGAGCTGACCAGTGGCGAGGTTCGGGAGCCAGCCGGTGGACGCCCATTCCGGGTGGACATCGACCGCCCTGGCGCGCTCGAGCATCTGACCTTGCGCGCCACCGAAGCCCGTCCGCCTGGCTCCGGCGAGGTCGGCATCGCGGTCGAGGCGGCTGGTCTGAACTACAGGGATGTCCTCATGGCCCTGGGAACCGTAACGCTGGCGCCCCTGGGGTCGGAGTGTGTGGGCCGGGTGATGGCCGTGGGCGACGGGGTGGATGGCCTCACCGTCGGGCAACTCGTCATGGCCCTGGCCCCCGGGTCGCTGGCTTCCCAGGTCATGGTGCCGGCCGCGCTGGTTCGACCCGTTCCCGCTCACCTCTCCCCGGTGGAAGCGGCCACTTTCTCCATGGCCCATCTGACGGCATGGCATGCGTTGCACCACGTGGCGCGTCTCGAGGCCGGGGAACGAGTCCTCATCCATGCCGCCGCCGGGGGCATAGGCCAGGCTGCCCTCCAATGGGCCCGCCACGTGGGCGCCGACATCTACGCCACCGCCGGCACCCCGGAAAAGCGGGCCTGGCTCCATGCCCAGGGGGTCGAGCACGTCTCCGACTCCCGTTCTCTCCAGTTTGTCGACGACGTCCTGGCCTGGACCCATGGCGAGGGTGTGGACGTGGTGCTCAACAGTCTGTCGGGAACGTTGGCGGACAAGAGCCTGACGCTGCTGCGCGACGGGGGACGCTTCGTGGAGCTGGGACCCCGCCTCGGCATGAGCGACATCCACAACGTGTCGTCCTCGCGCGTGGACCTGGCCGCCCTCATCCGGCAACGGCCGCACCAGGTGCGGGCCTGGTGGGATGAAGTGGTAAGCTGGGCCGAGCAGGGCGTGTTGAGGCCTCTGTCCCATCGCACGGTGCCGGTGGCCCAGGTCACCGAGGCCTTCCGGACCATGGCACAGGGCGGCCACACCGGCAAGCTGGTGGTGACGCTGGACGACCCGGAGGTCGTGGTGGCCGTGCCCCGAGCGACATCGGACCAGGTCATCCGACCGGACGGCACCTACCTGGTGACCGGCGGCGTGGGCGGCCTGGGTCTGGAACTCACCCGCTGGCTGGTGGCCCATGGTGCCCGGCATTTGCTACTGCTGTCGCGGCGCGGGGCGACGGGTGAAGCGGCCCAGGCCGTCGCGGATCTGCAGGCGGCCGGCGTGCAGGTCGTGGAGGCCCGGGCCGACGTGGGGGACCGGGCCGGACTGGCCGCCGCCCTCGCCACCGCCCGTGAACAGATGCCCCCCCTGCGGGGTGTGATGCATCTGGCCGGCGTTTTCGACGTCAACTTGTTGCTGCAGCAGACCCTGGCGCGTGTGCCGACCGTCATGGCTCCCAAGGTGACCGGTACCTGGAACCTGCACGAGCTGACTCTCGATGCGCCCCTCGATTTCTTTGTGTTCTATTCTTCCATCAGTACCATGTTGGCGACCGAGGGGCTGGGCATGTACGCCGCCGCCAATACCTTCCTGGATGCGCTTTCGCACTACCGGCATGCCCATGGCCTGCCGGCATTGAGCGTCGGTTGGACCATGTTCTCGCAGGTGGGCGGGAGCACACTCATGGACTCCGATCGTGCCAACCGGCTCATGCGCCAGGGGGGATTGAGGACGCTGACCCCGCAAGAGGGATTGGAGGCGCTGGGGCGACTGCTGGGTACGTCGGTCACCCATGTCGGGATGGCGCCGTTGAACATGCGGCAATGGCGGGAGTTCAATCCGCGGGTGGTGGTCTTGTCGATCCTGGCCCGCCTGCTGGAGGAGGCCCCGGTCGACCAGGCCCGTAAGGCCACCTTCCTCGAGACCTGGCTGCAAGCTCCCCCCTCGGAGCGGGCGGGACGGCTGGTGCAGTTCATCCAGGAAGAAGCTGCCCGGGTGGTGGGCATGGACCCGGCCCGCCTCGGACGTCGCACTCCCTTCCAGGAACTGGGCTTCGATTCTCTCATGGCGATGGAGTTACGCAACCGGCTTGAAGAGGGGCTGAAGTTGAGGTTGCCGGCGACCCTGCTGTGGACCTATCCCGATATTGCGACCGTGCACGAGTATCTCACCGGTCAACTGGACAACGTGAGCACGGCGCCGGCGCCGGCCGCTGGCGGAGATACGGATCTGTCGTTGATGCAAAAACTGAGTGAAGCTGAAATGAGCGTCCTGGTGGATGCAGCTCTGGCAGCGACGGAGGGCTTGCCGAGTGGCTGAACTCAAGGATGAACTCGCTCGGGCCCTGGTCGCCATCAACCGTCTGCTGGCGCGGAATGCGGAGCTGGAGCTTTCCAGGCAAGAGCCGGTGGCCATCATCGGGCTCTCCTGTCGGTACCCGGGGGGCGCCCGGGACGCCGACGCCTTCTGGCACGTGCTGGCCGATGGGGTGGATGGCGTCAGTGCCATTCCGCCAGAGCGTTGGTTGCCGTCGGAGGGCGCGGAGCCCAGCAGCCGGTGGGCCGGTCTGCTCGATTGGCAGCATGTGCAGGAATTTGACGCCGCGTTCTTCGGCATCTCCCCTCGCGAGGCGGCCAGCATGGACCCGAGGCAGCGGTTGTTGCTGGAGGTGACGTGGGAAGCCCTGGAGCGTGCCGGACTGCCGCCTGACCGACTGGTCGGCAGCCGCACGGGGGTTTTCGTGGGGATATGTCCCTCGGAATATCCTGAACTAGGGCCGGTAGACCCCCGGAAACGCGACCAGTACCACACCATCGGCAGCATGACCAGCATTGCCGCTGGGCGCATCTCCTATGTCCTCGGTCTGCAGGGCCCGTGTCTCGCTCTCGACACGGCCTGTTCCTCGTCCTTGGTGGCCGTCCATCTGGCCATCAACAGCCTCCGCCAGGGGGAGTGCGAGGTGGCCCTGGCCGGTGGCGTCAACCTGATTCTCTTGGGCGAGAGCATGGACGCGTCCGCTCGCCTGCAAGCCCTGTCTCCGGACGGACGGTGCAAAACCTTTGACGCGCAAGCCAACGGCTACGTGCGCTCCGAGGGCTGTGGCATCGTCGTGCTCAAGCGCCTCTCGCTGGCCCAACGAGATCAGGACCCGATTCTCGCCGTGATCCGCGGGTCGGCGATGAACCAGGATGGCCGTTCGACCGGATTGACGGCCCCCAACG
>DASYBA010000803.1:0-2916 GCA_036501005.1 Candidatus Xenobia bacterium
AACTGTCTCGACGCCTCGCCACGCTGCACGACTATGTCCACCTGCCGGAGCCCGTCGTGCAGCGCTTCGCCCAGGTCGTGCCCGGCCTGGCCGACTGGGACCTGTGCCGCATCAACCCGATGGCCTTTGCCACCCGGCACGGCTTCTCGGCGAACGAGGTCGTCGACTTGCTGGTCGCCAGCACCAAGGCCGGTATTTTCGACGTGGAGTGGAACCACGTCTGTCCTGCCTGCGGCGCCATCCAGATGACGCGAGACTCCATCGATCGCCTGGAAAGCTCGGACATGCGGTGCGAGTTGTGCGATCTGGACGTGCACGTGGCGCTCGACGACGAGGTCGAAGTCGCCTTCACCATCAACTCGAGCGTCCGTCAGCTCGCGGTCGACCCATTCGCCCATGCGATGGATTACCAGCGCTATTTCTTTTCCAGCAGCTTCGAACGAAAGCCCGAGGTCAGGCAGTACATCCAGTCGACGCTGATCGACTTCGTCCCCCTGCCGCCGGGGCGAACCGGCAAGATCGAAGCGACCTTCGAACCCGACGTCACGTATCGAGTGGTGTCTCTCGACAGCCACGCCGTCATCTGGCTTCGGCCGGCCGAGGAGGGCGCCCACGACGTCGACGTGGAGCTTCTGCCCGAGGGTCTGGCCCGCACCGAGTACACCGTCGCGCCCGGCCGGGTAAACGTCCATCTGCATAACGGCACGCACCGCAAGGTGGCCTTCAGCCTGATGAGGATTGACTGGGATCACCTCATGGATCTGCTGGAAAGGTATCCGCACCAGCGCCACCCGTTCCTGTCCGCCAAGCGGCTGCTGAACAGCCAGGTCTTTCGCGATCTGTTCCGGGTGCAGACCACGGAAGCCTCCCTCCACCTGCAGCTTCGCAGCCTCACCCTGCTCTTCACCGACCTCAAGGGCTCCACCGCCCTCTACGATCGAGTCGGCGACCTGGAGGCCTGGCGACTCATCCAGGACCATTTCCGGGTGTTGAGCCGGGTGGTGCGAGAGCACTCGGGGGCCATCATCAAGACCATGGGCGATGCCATCATGGCCGCCTTCTCCACCCCGGTCGACGCGGTCGAAGCCGCGATCGACATGCTCGCCGCCATGGACGAGCTGAACCGCACCAGCTCACAGGATGTCCTGGGATTGAAGATCGGTCTGCACGAGGGCCCGGCGGTCGCCATCAACGCCGACCAGCGAGTCGACTACTTTGGCCAGACCGTCAACATTGCGGCCCGCGTGCAGGCGCTGGCCGACGCCGGCGAGATCGTCATGACCGATACGCTCTATCGATCCGTGGGCGTGGCGAACATCCTGGGGCGGCTGGATGCCGTGCGGAGCGAGATGGAGGCGGAGCTGAAAGGCGTGAGCCAGAAAACCCTGGTCATCCGCCACGCGAGAGTGCCTACAGGGCTCCGCCCCCCAGTTGCGTTCGTTCCTACGGGGTGACGCAAGGGCTGGCGGAGGCCAGGGCCGGGGGGTGGGAACTGTCGGCGACTTTGGGTTTGTAGTCGTCGCCCACCACGATGGAAACGTCGGCAGAGTTGGGGTTGCTCAGCCAGTTGCCGCCCACCTTGTCGGGACTGGTGAAGGTCAGGGGGCCGGTCACGCCTTGCAACATCTTGCGCTGAGCGGCGTCGGCGTTATAGACCACCGCCATGGTATGGGGCGTCAGCTTGAAGCCCTCGGACACCATCACCACGTTGCACCCCGCCGCCTGCAACTGCGCTTTCAACGCCTCGGCCGCGTGGCCGTTGTGGCTGCCGTTGAAGACCTCGACGTCCAGCGGCGGCTCGCCCTCGCCGTCCTGTCGAATGACCTTCTGCGTCAGACGGCTGACCTGCTCAGGCTCGGGCGGGAAGATGACCGACGCCCCGTCTGCCGTCCCATCCCGGCCATCCAATTGGGCGCTGCGCATGTCGTTCTTGTCGAAGTGTTGGTAGATCTTGCCCAGCGCCACCAGTTGGTCGGGGCGCAGGTCGGTCTGCAGGCTTTGCCGGGTGATCTGGGCCAGGTCGGTGAGGAGGCTGACCGGGTTCGAATACGTCGACGCCTCGTGCAGCTTCTCCAAGAGGGCGTTGATGACGACCTTCTGTCGCCGCATGCGGCCGCGGTCGCCTTCTTCGTCGTGGCGGAAGCGGGCATAGCCGACCGACTGGGCGCCGTCCAGATGCTGCAAGCCCTTCTTCAGGTGGACGTGCAGGTGGCCCCAGTTGTCGTCGTAGTTCATGTCCTTCTCGACCGGGATGTCCAGGCCGCCGATGCGGTCGATGATCTTGGTGGCGCCGTCAATGCGCACCACGAAGTAGTGGTCAAAATCGAGCCCCAGGAACTCTGACAGCATCTGCTTCTCCAGCGAGACGCCGCCCCGGCTGTAGGCCGAGTTGACCTTGTCGTGGCCGCCGTCCGGAAATTGAACGTACATATCGCGGGGCATGGACAACATGCCGAGGTACTTGCCATCCCGCCGCACCTGCAGGACGAATATGGTATCGGAGCGGGCGGTCTTGCTGAACGGGAGGTCACTATCGGTATAGTCGTAGTCGATGCCTAGCACCATGATGTTCATGGTGTTGCGGTCGCCGAACACGATGGGCGCCGGATCCTCGACGGTCACCGCCTGCACGGCCTGCTTGACCTCGGTGGCGGCTTGGACCATGGTCGTGCCCGGCGCCATGCCCTGTCGAACGGCGTTGAGCGCCACGCCCGCCGCAATGATACCGGCGCCCCCCAACAGAGAGGCGATCACCAGGAGCCACCCCATCCAGCGCAGCTTGCGCGGTGGCGGAGCGATCTCACCTGGAACGGGTACCTGGGACATCTGAACCTTGCCTCCCTCATATGGCCACGGGCCTCCCTAGAATGGTACCCCATCCAGGTTACAAATCGGCAGCCTCGCGGCTTCAAATCC
>DASYBA010000804.1:0-5189 GCA_036501005.1 Candidatus Xenobia bacterium
AGACGCGCCCCTAAGTTCCCTTGCCGCAATCTTAAAGATTTGCTGTAGTCAAAGGAAATTCCGATGGCCCGTCGCACAACCCGCGCAGTGACTGCCTTGCTCCTGCTGGCCCTGTTGGATTCGCCACCGCTCTCCCTGCCCGCCGCGGTGCAGCAGGCCCTCGCCCACAACCCCGCCATCCAGACCTCGCAGGCGGCCGTGGCCCAGGCCCGGGCGCAGCTCCACCTGACCGAAGTGCCGTGGTTTCCCAGCGCCAGCCTGGACCTGAGCGGCAACGAGACTGCCCCCAGTGAGCAAGGCCACTTCGGCGAGCCGTTCCAATCCAATACGGCCGACGCCAGTATTCGACAGACGGTCTCGGACTTTGGCCGCACCCACACCGCGGTGGCCGCGGCGCAAGATTCGCTCCAGGCTGCCCAGGCCAGCCTGCAAAGCCAGCAACAGAGCGTCGCCCTCACCGTCGAGACCCAATACTTCACCGTGCTGGCCAATGAAGAGCTGGTCGACATCGCCCAAGACTCGGTGCGCGATCAGCAAAAGCATGTCGAACAGACGCAGGCCTTCTATCAGCAGGGCGTGAAGGCCAAGCTGGACGTGGCGCAGGCGCAGACCAGCCTGGCCAGCTCGCAGTTGGCCCTGGTGCAGGCCGAAAACGCCCGAGACCAGGCCTACGTGAGCCTGAACACCGCCATGGGCCTGCGCTCGGCCACCCCGGCCCACCTCGACAAGACGCTGCTGGAACGGGCCCCCACCTCGCCCGACGTCGACCCGCTGCTGCAGGAAGCCTGGGCCAGTCGTCCCGACGTCCTGGCGCTGCAGGCCCAGCTCGCGGCGTCCCGGGCCGACCTGGACCTGGCCCGGCTGGGCCTCAACCCCACGCTATCCGGCCAGGGCAGCGTCAACGTGCTCAACCAGAGCACCCAGAACAACCCGTCGTGGACTGTCTCCATGGCGTTGAACGTCCCCCTCCTCGATGGCCACCAGACCCGCTCGCAGATCGAGCTGGCCCAGGCCAACCTGCAGTCCCTCCAGAGCCAGTCGGAGACCCTGCATGACACGGTCTTCCAGCAGGTGCAGAATGACGTGCTGGCCTTCAAGGCCGCGGTGCGCAGCGTGCAGGTGAACCGCACCGGCGTGGAATCAGCGGCCGAAGCGTTCCACCTGGCCGACGCCCGCTACGAGGTCGGCCTGGGGTCGTCGGTCGACTATCTCGACGCCCACCTTGCCTACGTGCAGGCCCGCTCCGCCCTGGTCTCGGCCGAGGCCGCGCAGCAGGAATCGCAAGCCCAGCTCGAGCACGACGTCGGCAACATCCTGACCCAACTGGAGGGTAAATGAGGGTTCTGTTGGCTCTTCTTCTCCTCAATACCGCGGCATGGGCCCAGTATGCCGGTCAGTTGCGAGTGGAATCGGCCCAGCCCGGCGCGGTCGTCTACATCGACCGCCGCGTGGCCGGCGCCGCCCCCATCACCGTGCAGGTCGCGCCCGGCCCGCACCTGGTGCGGGTGTCCATCGATCAGGACTGGTTTCCTTTCGAAGACACCATCGACGTGCGCCCGGGCGAGGTGGTCAGCGTGAATGCCAACCTGCACCGCTCGGCCTGGTCCTTCTTCAAGGAGGGGCTGGCCGACTTCCAGGCGGGACACGTGGCGGAAGCGGGGCAGGCGTTTCACGACAGCCTGGATAGCCCCGGCAAGCAGAACCCGGCCAACTGGTTCTACCTGGGCCGCATCGAAGAGCAGGCCGGCCGCTCCCAGGCCGCCGCCGACGACTATGCCCATTACCTGAACTACCACGACGAGTCGGTGGCCGCCCACTACCACCTGGGCCGCATGGAAGAAGCGTTGGGCGAGACCGGCCGGGCCGCCACGTCGTACAAGCTGGGGCTCTTCCGCACGGATCACCGCCTGGAGGCAGACACCCGCGCGGCGCCCCCCCCGACGGCCCACAACATCAAGACGCTGGAGAACGACACCGACCCCGACCACCAGACGCAACTCGCCTACCTGTACGAGCTGAAGGGCGACCTGGAAGATGCCCGCCGCCTGTATCGATCGCTGCTCGAGGCCCACGCCACCAACCTCGACCTGCCCCAGCCAGAAAACCCGCCGGAAGCGCCGGAACCCATTCCCGCACCCGCTCCATGAGGCCGCCGCCCCAGACCAGCGCCCGCGACCTCGCCCTGGCGTTGGACGCCGTCGGCTATACCGAAGGAGCCGTGCGAAGTCTCCTCGGCCTGCCCCACCCGTGGAACTACCTGCCCGCCTGGCGCCCGCTGCTGCTGGCCCGCCTCGAAGAGTCGCCCGGCCCCCTGGCCGATGCGCTGGCCGCGCTCTTCCTCGACGAGCCCGTCGCAGACCCGCACGGTGACTGGGTCATTCCGGCCCGCACCGCCGGTCTCCTCGAGGGCGGTTTCATAGTATGGCCATACCGCGGCCTCCTCCTCATCAGCGATCCCCCCGGCCCGCGGGGCATGAAGCTGCAAGGCCCGCGTCTGCCCATGCGAGATCGGGTCTTTCCGGTGGACGCCTCCACCGACCTGCTGCTCCAGTCGCTCGTGCCCATCCAGCCGAACACCCGCACCCTGGACCTCGGCTGCGGTACGGGGGTGCTCTCGCTCCTGCACGAGGGCACGGTCGGCACCGACATCAATCCCCGCTGCCTGGCCTTCGCCGACTTCAACCGCCAGTTGAACGGACGCCCGCCCGTCGACTGGCGGCAGGGCGACCTGCTGGGGCCCGCCCACGGCGAGCGCTTCGACCGGGTGTTGAGCAACCTGCCCTTCGTGCCCACCCCGGATGATGGCGAAGACGGCCACGCCTGGTACTGGGACGGGGGCCACCGCGGCCAGGCGCTGGCCGCGCGGCTCTTGCAGGGCCTGCCCGACGTGCTGACGCCCGGCGGCATGGCGCAGTTCACCTGCGGTCTGGTCAACTCGTCGACGGAGGATGCCTTGTCCGTCCTGGCCGGCTGGCTGGGCGATCCGTCCATGTCGCTGCTGGCTTTGTACGGCACGCCCCAGGACATGGCCCGCTCCATCCCGCTCCTGGCCACCTCCGAGGCCGACCCGCATGAGGCCGACTACCCGGCCGTGGTGCGCCGCTGGTGGTCGGCCGCCCGTACCGCGGACATTCACGAAGTGGCGCCGGCGGTCGTGACGGTGGTGCACGACGGGGGCGGCATGCGAGCTGCTTTTCCCATGGCGCCGGGCCGCCAGGACTTCGGGCCGGCCATCGAGCGGATGCTGAAGGGCTGGCGCCACCTGCAGCGTCCCGCCGAGTGGGAGGCGTGGCGGACGGTGCGTCTCGTGCCCGTCCCCGGCCTGCACCTGGTGCAAGAGCAGATCTGGGAAGGCGAGGACTGGGGCGATACCCCGTGCCGCGTCGGCTTCACCGACCGACCGTGGCGGCTCCAGCAGACGCTCGGGCGAGACAGCGTGCGGGTGCTGCGGCGCTGCGACGGGCTGCGCCCCCTCGAAGACGTCGTCTTTGCTTTTTGCATGGAGTCGGGGCGGGACCCGTCGACGGTGCGGGCGCGCCTTCTGGAGGCCCTGCCGACGTGGATCTCCAGCGGTCTTCTCGAAGTGGTGGAGTGAGCGCTTCCTTTCTATCGTTCGCCCAGGTGGCGGATGCCGTGGGCGCCACCCCCAAGCGGTTGGAGAAGGCCCGGCTCGTCGGGGCGTGGCTGTCGGGGCTGGACGACGACGACCTGCGGCGAGCTGTCGTGTGGCTGTCGGGGCGGGTGTTCCCCCAGTGCGACCAACGGACCGTGCAGGTCGGCGGCCGCAGTCTGTTTCGGGTGCTCGAGGAGCGGGCCGGGACCGATCTTCGTCAGCAGATGGTGGGGCTGGGCGATCTCGGCGATCTTGCCCGGGCGGTCCTCCCCGAGCAACCGGCCCGAGAGACCCTGGAGAGCGTAGAACGCCATTTCGCCGAGCTGTCCGGCCTGTCGGGCAGTCTGGAGCGTTACGCGGCGCTGCGCTCGTGGCTGGCCGACCAGGCCCCTCTCGAGGCCAGGTACGTGGTCAAGTTGCTGTCCGGGGACCTGCGCATCGGCCTCCAGGAAGGGGCGGTGGAAGACGCCCTGGCCCGTCTCTGCGGGGTGCCCGTCGGCCAGGTGCAGTGGGCCAACATGCTGCTGGGCGACGTGGGCGACACGGCGGTCCTGGCGCGGCATGGCCGGCTGCACGAAGCCCGCATGCGACTCTTCCACCCGCTCAAGTTCATGCTGGCGACGCCGGCCGCCACCTTGGACGACGTGGCCCGCCAGATGCCGCCGGAGTTCGTGGTAGAGGACAAGTACGACGGGATCCGGGGGCAGGTGCACGTCGGTCCGGACGAGTCGGCCGCGCACGGACGGGTCTTGAATGGCATGCGGGTGGCGATCTTCTCCCGCACGCTCGACGACATCACGGAGAGTTTTCCCGAGATCGTGGAGACCTGTTCTCGCCTGTCGGACGCCGTGATTCTGGACGGCGAAATCCTGCCGGTCGACGGGGAGCGTATTCGGCCCTTCGCAGACCTGCAGAAACGGTTGGGCCGCAAGGTGCTGACCCCGGCCATGCTGGCCGCCGTGCCGGTGTCCTATGTCGCCTACGATGTGCTGTACGCCCAGGGCGCAGTCCGCCTGGATGAGCCGTTTTCCGCCCGCCGCGCCCGGCTCGAGGCGCTGGACGTGCGACGGGCCCCGTCGAAGCGGTTTGTCGGCAGCGGAGACCTGGATGCGGAATTCTCGGCCGCCCGGGCACGGGGCAACGAGGGCCTGCTGGTGAAGGATCCCGGGTCGACCTACAAGCCCGGCCGGCGGGGCCGGGAATGGCTCAAGATCAAGCGGGCGATGGCCACTCTGGACGTCGTGGTGACGGCTGTCGAGGTCGGGCACGGCAAGCGGGCCCACATGCTGTCCGACTACACGTTCGCCGTCCGAGCCAGCGAGACCGACGGCACCCTCTTGAACGTGGGCAAGGCCTACTCGGGGTTGACCGATCGGGAGATCCTCGATCTCGGCCAGTGGTTCGAGGCCCACACCGTCGAGGCTTTCGGCCACGGGCGGTACCGTATCGTCGAGCCACACGTGGTGCTGGAAGTGACGTTCGACGCCGTGCAGCCTTCCCAGCGACACAAAAGTGGTTTTGCGCTGCGCTTTCCTCGCATCGTCCGGCGACGGGAAGACAAGCCCGCCAGCGACGT
>DASYBA010000805.1:0-6452 GCA_036501005.1 Candidatus Xenobia bacterium
CCCCCCACGCCTCCGCCGCCCCCTCCTCCTCCGCCGCCCCCGCCCCCGCCCCCGCCGCCTCCTCCTCCTCCACCTACGCATACACCTCCACCGGTGCCCGATCAGGACGCCGTGCTGGTGAGCCAGCCGGCCCCCCACATCCCACCGTCCTTGCGCCAGCAGACCATGAAGACGTATGTGCGGGCGCGGTTTACCATCGCGGCTGACGGGAGCTCGACGGTGGAACTGATGGGCAGCTCGGGCAACTCGCAACTCGATGCCATGACTTTGGACGTGCTGCGCCAATGGCGCTGGAGGCCGGCCATCCGGGATGGCCACCCGGCCGAATCGGTGCAGCGGGTCCGAGTCGAGTTCGAGGTCGATTGACCTCTGCGGCGGATCGAGACGGCTCTGCGCCAGGCTCGGCGGCATGCACAAACAATCGAATGAACTGCTGTCTAGTACGATATTTCCACCTTGACAGATAATGATACTTCATTATCATTAGTCTGATGAGATGCTCCCGCACGGGCTGTGCTGAGCTCTGCCGCCGTCGACTGATCGCCCGCATCGCGAAGGTGTTGGTGGTCTTGGTCCTGTTGCAGGGCGTAGCGGTCTTCCAGCACCTGCTCTCGCATCTGGACCACGGTCAGGCTGCGGGCATGGTCCTCGAGGCCAACGACACCTGTGCCCAGTGCCAGATTCTCAGTCAACTGGGATGTGCCGGACTCCCGGCCCCATGGACCGATCTTCCGCTACGACCCGCTTCTATCGACATGAAGTGCGAGGTCCGACGTCCCAACCGGCCACCGCTCGTCTCGTCGTCGGCACGGGCGCCCCCGCTACCGCTTCTCGGCTAAGGATTGGTGCAGCGTGACCCGGAGAGGTCTCGCCGTTGTCCCATGAAACGAGGAGCATTCGAATGAAGGCCAAGATAGCCTTGCCCCGTTATTCTCGCCGGCCCGGCCCGACCGGCAAGGCCCGGCTGCCGCACCCCGGCTGGTTCATCCTTCTCTTGTGCATGCTGGCCGTGCGGCCGGCCCTGGCGCACTGGATCGACCTGAGCTCTGCCGATGTCCAGATGGATGGCGCCCGTCTTGTGGTGCACCTGACCTTCCCGACGTCACTGGTGCCCTTTGCCGACGACGCACACCAGGGCGTTCTCAGCCAGGCCGAAGTGGTCAAACACGCGGATGAACTCAAGAAGGCCATCAGCCCGCACCTTGAGTTCAGCAATGAATCCGACACAGCGGCGGTCCTCCAGAGCATCGAGTACGACGCCAACCCCGTCGTTCCGGACGGACAGATGGGCCCGATGGGCACCCACAGTACCGTCACCTTGGAGTATCAGTTTTCCCAGCCTCCCACCGAGCTGAAGGTCCACTACAGCTTGTTTACGGACAGCCCGACGGCTCACGCCATCCTCGCGGTGCGTCACGGCCAGGAGCGCCAGGTCCTCCTCTTCACGCCACAAAGCACGCACAAGACCGTGGGCGGCCATTCGATATTCTCGCAGGTGGCCAGCTTCGTGGGCATGGGGGTCGAGCACATCCTGACCGGCTACGATCACATCCTCTTCATCATCACCCTGTTGATGGCGGGAGGCAGCCTCAAGTATCTGATCCAGGTGGTCAGCTCCTTTACCGTGGCCCACTCCATCACGCTTACGCTGGCCGCCCTCAACATCGTCAGCTTGCCCCCCCGAGTCGTCGAATGCTGTATCGCTTTGAGTATCGCGTACGTGGCTCTGGAGAATATCTACAAGAAGAATGTAACGGACAAGCGGTGGATCGTGACCTTCTTCTTCGGTCTCGTACACGGTCTGGGGTTTGCCAGCATCCTGGGGGAGTTCAAGTTGACGGGAAGCCAGTTGGCCGTTTCCTTGGTCAGCTTCAACGTGGGGGTCGAGGTCGGCCAGGTCATCATCATCGTATTGGCATCAGTGGCCCTCGCCCGCCTCCGCCAGTTCTCCTGGGAGCCCCGCATGCGCACCTGGGTCAGCGCTGGGGTGACCGGCATCGCCTGTTTCTGGTTTATCCAGCGAGCCTTTCTGGGGGGGTAGCGAAGCGGGCGCCGCCACTCGCACCAGTCGTGCGCTGTTGATCACGACGGCCAGCACGGCCAGGCTCTGGGCCAGGGCGCCCTCCAGCGGGTTGAGCGCCCCCACCGCGGCCAAGACGATGAGGACACCGGCGAGCCCGAAAGCCAGCCAGACGTTCTGTCCGATGACCTGGTGGGCTCGGTCCGCGAGCTGGACCAGCCGGGGCAGTCGGCTCAAGTCGGCGCCCAGCAAGGCCACGTCAGCGCCGCCCAGCGCCACCTCGTTGATCTCGGCCCCCACCGCGACCCCGACGTCGGCACCGCTCAAGGCCAGGGCGTCGTTCACCCCGTCGCCGACCATCATGACCGTCCGCCCGGCCTGCTGTTGCCGCCGCACGACTTCCAGCTTGGCCTCGGGCAGGACCTCGGCGATGACTTCGTCCATGCCGAGTCGCTGACCGATCTCGGCGGCGATGGCTTGCCGATCGCCGGTGAGGAGCATCAAGTGGGTGATGCCGATGGCCCGCATGGCCTGCAGGGCATCCCGGGCTTCGGCCCGAGGCTCGTCGCGCAGCAAGAGCCGTCCCAGCAACCGACCCCGCCGCGCGGCCCACACGTCGGAGACGTCGTCGCCCCCCGGTTCGATGGTCAGGCCTTCGGCCTGCAGCAGGGCCGGGCGACCCAGGGCCGCCCGTTCACCCCCGATGCGAGCTACCACGCCCAGGCCGGGCCGCTCCTCCACCTCATCCGGCTGTTCCACGGCCAGGCCCTCGGCCCGGGCCGCCGCTACCACCGCTCGAGACACCGGATGGAGCGACCCGAAGCCGCAGCTCGCCGCCGTGGCGAGCAACTCCGTCGCCGTGACCCCCTCGGCCGGCTGCACGTCGATCACCTGCGGGGCTCCCACCGTCACCGTTCCCGTCTTGTCTAGAATCAAGGTATCGACGGTCGTGATGCGTTCGACGAAGTCGCTGCTCTTGATCAGGATCCGCAGACGGGCGGCGGCCGTCATGGTGGCGACCATGACGGCCGGGCCAGCCACCACCAGGGCGGTCGGCGTAGAAACCACCAGGACTGCGATGGCCCGCGACAGATCCTCCGTAAAGAACAAGACCGTGGCGGCGATCGTCAGCACCAGGGGCAACCACACGCCCGCTCGCCGCTCGAACAGGCGCAGCACGGGCACCGAGGTTTGTTCCACCTGGGTAAGCAGTTGGACCACTCGTCCCAGGACCGTGTCGTTGCCGGTGCCGCGCACCTGCACGTAGAGAAGGCCGTCCAGCGCCACCGAGCCGGCGAACACGGGGCTGCCGGGGCCGACGTCTTCGTGGCGCGATTCGCCCGTGATGGCCGACTGGTCTACCGCGGCAGATCCCGACAACACCGTGCCGTCCACCGCGATGCGTTCGCCGGGCCGCACGATGATCTGATCGCCGGGCTGGAGCGTGCCGGGATCGACCGCCTCCTCCACCCCGTCATGCCAGCGCACGGCCCGGCGAGCGGCCAACGCCCGGATGCCGTCGATGGCGGCTCGCGCCCCCAACGAACTGCGTTCTTCGAAGATGCGGCCGAGTTCCAGGCACAACGGCACCAGGGTGGCGGTGACGAACTCGCCGCTGGCGGCGGCGGCCAGGACCGCCAGGGCCACCAACTGGTCGGTGGCCCGCCGGGTATCTCCAGTCACCACGCCCGCCACCCCAGACAACAAGACCGGGGTGCCCACCGCCAACGCCGCCGCGGCTCGCATGAGCTCACCCAACTGCCACTGGCCTGGCGCCACGTAGATGAGCAGCGTGCCCAGGGCCAGCAGCGCCACACCGACCAGTCCGGCCCCGAGTCGGGCGCTGATGCGACGGCGTTCGTCGCTCGACAAGTCGCCTGGCAGGCTCATTCTCGGTCCTCACTGGGGGGGGTGGCCGTCTGTCCAGGCGATGGAGACGGCTCTGGGGAGGAGGGCGGCAGACGCGGGGTTTCCGGCCGATCGCCACTGGGGAGGTCGTTCAGCCCCTCCGAGCCGATGATCAGTCGCACCCCGTGGGAACCGCCGGTCGGCGGCGGAATCCAGCGGATCTCTCCCGCATTGCTGATGGCCGCATCCACATTGTCCCGATACAACCCCTCCTGCACGACCTCGGGATTGGCCTGGTACTGTCGGGCCAGGTCCAGGAAAGCCTGCCGAGCGCCGCGAGCCTGTGCCAGCAGAGTGGCGGCGCCTCCTCGCACCTCCTGGATCTGGGCGTCGGCGTCCGCCTGCGCGCGAGGCACAACGCTCTGGGCAAAGGCCCGGGCGTCGCTCCGAGCCGTTTCGGCTTCGATATAGGTGCTCTGGACTTTATCGAAATCGGCCTTCAAGGCCTGCGGGGGGGCGAGGGTGCGCAACTGGAGGGAGACCAGGGCCAGCCCCGAGTGGGCCGTATCGAGCCCTGCCTGGGCCCGAATGGTGGCCTGGCCAACCAGCTTCTTGCGACCGGCGGCCAGGACCTCGTCGACGCCCATCTCGCCCAGCGAGCGGACCAGTGCGGCTGTGATCTCGCTCCGCAACACGCCTTCTGCATCCGGTCCGTGAAACGCCCACGCGACCGGATCCTGGATGCGATAGCTGGCCAGGACTTCCAGTTGGACGATGTTCTGGTCCCCGGTCAAGGCGTATCCGACCCGCAGGGGGTCGAGAGTTTCGTCTCCCCCTTTCTGGCCGGGAGGCGCGGCCAGGGTAGCAATGTCAACCTGCCAGATCCGTTGCGTGCTGACCCGCAGCACCCGGTCGACCGGGCGCGGCCAGGCCCACAGCAGGCCGGGGCCGTGCAATTGCGTGCCCGGACTGTCTCCCACCAGCCGCCCCCAGCGTTCGACCAGAGCCACCTGGTCGGGCGGGATGACGGTGATCCCGGAGCCGGCGTAGAGCAGGGCCATGAGAGCGACCCACCAGTGCATGCGTTGCCACCCGCCGTCGAAGGTGCGCCCCAGGGGCTGAGCCAGGCGAAGCAGCTCGGAGGGCGATCGGGTCTGCCTCATCGCGACATCTTCGAGCTCTCCAGCAGGGAGAACGGCTCGGAGTCGGTGCGTAGGATGAGCGTCGAGGATCCGTTGACGACCTTGTGCAGGGATTCCAGGGAGCGGACAAATCGATAGAGCTTGGGATTGTGTCGGTGGGCCTGGGCGTAGATGCGAGCCGCGGCCGCGGTCGCTTCGCCCTTGATGCGGGCCACTTCTTCCGTACCTCGAGCGTTGATGCGAGCGGCCTCCAGGGTGGCCTGGGAACGGATGAGGCCCGCCTCCCGCTCTCCCTCCGCCTGGAACCGTGCCGCATACTGGCCCCGCTCGGCTCGCATCTGATCGAACACGGCAGTGACATTTTCTTCCGGCAAGGTGATGCGTTCGATACGGATCTGCTCGACCGCCACCCCGTAGCTGTGCTGGGCCAAGGGTGCGGTGTCCTGCAAAAGTTCGGATTCGATCTGATCCATCTGCAGATCCTGCGGGTTGGTCGACACCAGCGCTGCGAGATCGTGGCCGCCCAAGGTCGAGATGACCGCGTTGGTCAGGAGGCCGTCCAGCTTGCCGTCCGCCGCTGTCTCGTTGCCGATGGCCTGGGTGAAGCGCAGCACGTCGGCGACCCGCCACACCACGAAGAGACGGACGATGACGTTCTTTTTGTCTCGGGTCAGCATTTCGGTGTGACCGCCTTCGTAGATGCGTCGCCGCATGTCGATCCAGGTGGCCTGGTCGACCGGCCACGGCAGTTTCCAATGCAGGCCCGGATTGGTGGCCGCCTCCACCGGGCGCCCAAAGCGCGTGACCAGGACGGCCCGGCCTTCTTGCACGATCATGGCGGTGGCCCGAAAGGCCACGGCCAAGAGGGCGACCACGCCCAAGACCATGCGGAGCCAGCGCTGCGTCTTCACCTCATCAGCCATAGTTCACCTCCACTACGCTCAATGCGGCTGTCCAGCAGCGTGTACGGACGCTCCGGCAGGACGCTCTCCAGCGTCTCCAGGCGGCTCCGAAAGACAAAGGCCTGCGGATCCTCCGTGAAGGCCTCATCCAGGCCCCCGAAGCTGGCGGCTTCGCCGCGGGCCTTGCCGACCAGGTCGCTGGCCTGTGCGAGGGCATCGCTCTGGGCCTCCGCGACGTCCCGCTGGGCCATGGGCAGGACCAAGTTGCGGAAGGCGTGGGCGGTCGTGACGGCGGTGATGCGGCCGATCTGCGCGGACACGACCGCCTGGTAGGCCTGGGCCACCGGCACGGGCGGGTGCATGCCGCCAATGTTGAAGGCGACGATCTCCACCCCCAATCCCAAGGCATCGGCATCCTGTTGAATCATGGTGCGCATCTGGGAGGTCACCGCCGTCACGTTTTGTGACAAGACCTCGGACAAAGTGCGGTTTACCGTGGTCTTCATGACGGCACGATAGGCCATGGCGCTCAGTGCCGCG
>DASYBA010000806.1:0-2499 GCA_036501005.1 Candidatus Xenobia bacterium
ATCGAGCAGTTCGTCGAAGGGCAAGGGCACGATGCGTTCGCCTTGTCGGGTCATCATGGCGCCGCTGCCGCCGCCGGCCAGGAACTTCACCACCCCATAGCCCAACTCTCGGCAGTACTCCTGATCGAACGGAATGGGCGATGCGCAGCGTAGCTCATAGCCGATGTCCTTGTCGACGATGGTGCAGGCGATGCCGCGGGACTTGAGGCTGCTGCGGACTCGATCCTTGACCAGCCGTCCGAAGTCCAGCTCGGCCAGGCGCACGTGTCCGAACTCATCTCGCTCCACGCCGCCGATCTCGGGCAGGGTCGCCGGATCGATCCGTTCGGCCAGGCCCTCGGCCAGGATGGCGGTGCCGTAGTCGCGTCCCATGGCCCGCCGCTTGATGATGGATCCTTCCAGGATGTCGCAGATGGAGTCCAGGCTGATCTGCTTCTCCTGGAACTCTTCCGGAATGAGCGAGATGGTGGCGCCGGCGGCAATGCCGATGCCCAGCGCCAGGTGCCCGGCGTTGCGGCCCATGGCGACGATGAAGTACCAGCGAAGGGTCGTCTTGGCGTCCATCATGATGGTCTGGACGATGGACGTTCCGATATGGCGTGCGGTCTGGAAACCGAAGGTCGAATATCCGCCCGGCATGGGCAGGTCGTTGTCGATCGTCTTCGGCACGTGCGCCACGCTGATGGTCTTGCCCGAACTCTCCCAGACGGTGCGCGAGGAGTAGGCGGTATCGTCGCCGCCGATGGTGACCAGGTGCGTGATGCCGAGCGTATTGAGCGTGCCGATGACATTCTGCAGGAGCCCGGGGTCCTTGGTCGGGTTGGCTCGAGAGGTGCGCAGGATGGACCCGCCGTCAAAGTGGATTCTCGAAACGTCCGAGATGTTGAGACGCTGGATGTGGGTGGTCTTGCCCTGCATCAGGTGGCTGAAGCCGTCCATGATGCCGAAGACCTCGAAGCCACGATTGATGGCTTCGATAGTGCAGGCCCCGATGACGCCGTTGATGCCGGGCGCCGGTCCTCCTCCCACGACGATACCCATTCGCATGTGCTATACCTCCACCATTTCGACAGGTTCAAATCCGTTGACGTCACAGGACACCATTCGATACTCCACCCCGGCGTGCGTGCCCTGGAAGGCCCGGGCCAGGTGCCCGACGTGCAAGTGGCCGTAGACGACCTGGCGAATGTTGAAGTCTTGGAAGAGCCGAGACATGGGCGTGTCGCGAAGGTCCGACAAAAGGGGCGGGTAGTGCGTCATCGCCATGCGCCAGCCGTCGGTGGGGAGCATTTCCAGCGCTCGTTTCATGCGCTCGAGCTCGCGGGCAAAGACGGCCTGGTCCTCCTCGGTCTGGCAAAACTCGGTGCCGGGCAAGGACCATCCTCGGCTGCCGGCGACGTGCAGGCCCCCTCGGGAGAAGGTGCTGGCCTGCACCCAGAAGACGTCGGGCAGGCCGAGCTTCTGCAGTTTGCCGTTGCCGTGCCACCACATATCGTGATTGCCCTTGCCCATGACCTTGGTGCCCGGCAGTCGGGCAATGAACTCGAGATCGGGCAGGACCTGGGGCATCTTGAGCCCCCACGAGTGATCCCCGGCGACCAGGACGACGTCGTCAGGTCGAACCCGCTCCCGCCAGCGAGCCTCGATCTTCTCCCAGTGCCGCACCCACATGCTGCCGTAGCGATCCATGGGCTTGTCGCTGCCGCCCAGGGAGAGGTGCAGATCGCTGATGCCAAAAACCCTCACGGGACCCTGCGGTTCTGCGACCCCAGCAGATTTCCTGGGCCGTCACGGGGGATCGGAAGGTGCGGAGGCGGCGGGCAGCATGGTGCTGGCCCAGGCCCCCAGGTACATGGCCATGGCGATATAGTAGAGACTGTGATAACCGAAATACATGGCGTTGTATTCGAGCGCACCGCCGACCATGGCGCCAAACAGATTGGCGGAGAGCGCGGACGAGACCTCGTCACGACCTTTGAGGGCCGCGGAGAAGGCGAGGCCCGAAAACAGCATGGGCAGTGTCAGGAGAAAGGGAAGGAGCAGCCGTTCGGCCGGCAGGTCGGGCTGCGACGAGGCCCACAACCCGACGACCAGGGTGGCCACCAGGGCGACATAGACGGGGGCCGCCGGTATGGTGGAAAGTCGCATGGCCACGAGGTTGGCCAGGAAACCGAGCACCATGATGCCGGCGATGACGATGCCAATGACCTGCCAGGTGCTCCCGAAGACCAGCGCCAGTTCGGTGATGCCCTTGGTCTCGACCAGCATGAAGCCTGCCCCGAGGAAGAAGCACTGCCAGGAGAAACCGCTGCGCCGCAGGGGCAGGCCGCTCTCCAAGATGATGCCTGCCGAGCTGACGAGGAGGAGCGCCAGCATCACCACGTAGGCCCACGGCCACGCCCGGGCCGGCATATAGAAGAACGGCCAATCGTCGGTGGAGGGGTCGACGTGATAGGGCAGATGGGCGATGGCCGGGCCTCTGTCGGGAAAGTCCGCGGA
>DASYBA010000807.1:0-5058 GCA_036501005.1 Candidatus Xenobia bacterium
GCATGGGGGTGTCTGCCCGCATGGTCCGACAGTTGGGAGGATTCGATCATCGCTTCTTCATGTATGCGGAAGAAGCCGACTGGCAGGTGCGCATCCGACAAGCCGGATGGCGCGTGACGTTCACGCCGTCGGCGGTGGTAACCCACTTGGGAGGCGCCAGCGGCGACGATCGGGAGAGCGTCAACCCCCACTTCTTTCGAAGCCTGGATACGTATGTGCTGAAGCATCATGGCGTGTTGGGTCAGGTGAGCTTCCGCCTGGCGATGGTGGTGGGCTGCACGCTGCGCATGGTCGGGTGGTTGCTGGTAGGGCCGTTCACGGGGCGGGCCGCAGTGGCTGGGCGCAAGATCCGCCTCCACGCCCGGCTGGCGTGGCGGCAGTTGACGGTCTGGTGCTTGCTGATCATCCTGACGTGGCCGGCCACCAGTGCGACCGAGACCGTGTGGCCCAATGCCATCAGCTCGGCCAACTCCGACCCATGGCTCATGGCGCACCACCAGGAGATCGACCAGATGCGTCCCCGGTTTCTCGTCGTGAACTTCGCCAACGGTCTAGGTGAGGGCGGCGAGGACAACGTTCGAGGGGGGCCCCTGACCCCCGATCAGGTGCGGCAGAAGGCGCAGCAGTTCCTCGACATGCTGAGCGCCGCCTCGACGTGGCAACCGCGACTGCACCCTGCCGCTCGCCCTTTCCTGCGCCCCGAGCTGGTGCGCGTGGTCAACCTCCAGGATGAGAACGGCCACGCCAACAGCCACTTTTTTCCCCGAGGGGGGGTTGATCCCGCTACGGGCTACCCTCAGGTCGGCTATGCCAGACTGTTCTCCGCCGACTATGCGCCCTACTGGGGGTTCACTGACCATGGGCGTGCGCTGACGCTGGGGGAGATCGTCGACCGGGGGCTCATCAACGAGGTCATCATGATGGCCAACCAGGTCGACGGTCGACGCCCCAATTCGCCAGACCAGGTCACCAATCACATTCTGGAGGTGGCCATGGTGGCCCAGGCCTACGACGGCAACTTCCAGAAACTGCCGGGCCAGTACGTCAAGAACGGCATCGCCCATGATCGCCAACGCACGCCGTCGGATCAGTGCACCTGGCACGACGACAACTCCATGCCGTGGGTCGGTCGCAGCCTGCGTATCTACTTCATGAACGCCAACCGCGGCCCCGGCTGCCTCCTGCATTCGCTAGGCCATGAGTTCGAATTCCGCTACAACGAGGCGGCCGTGTATGCACCGGGGACGCCCAACGACGGCCATCCTGTCAACCCTTGGCTGCAGCCCCTGTTTCGTCGATACGCTGATTTCGATCTCAAGAGTCGGTACCATGTCCCGTTCGACTCGCTCTACGCCGGAGGCGACCATTACAGCTACCACGACGGTCGCCTGGGGTATGGCCAGGGCGAGATCCTCAACTACGTGGCGGGGGCCGGCAACGTTCACTATCCGCCGGGTGCCACGCACGGCTACGACTATCACCCGGCCTCGAGCGTGATGAGCACCATTGAAACCTTCTGCAAGCCGGGCGCCGGGCCCGAGCCCTGGAGCGCTGCCCGATTCGCCTACCTCACGCAGAACCGCTCCGTCGATCAGGACTGCGGCGGCGACTTCCTGGTCTATTGGTTCCAGAACATGCCCGGCCGCCATAACGACTGCGTCGACTCCCAGGGGCGCCCGATGCGTAACTGGTGGCCCTTCATGTACTACTGACGGCGGGCGGGAACGAGGCCCACGCCGACCGGAACCGGGTCACGGGCCACGATTTCAGTCGAGAACCGCCCGCACTGGAACGACATCTGGGTGGAGGCGCCCCCGTCCAGGGCCAGGGCGTCTTCGGAGTTGAACAAGGGGGACTGGAGCACGGCTTGCATGTCGTGGAGGGAGGCCAGGTCGAGCCAGCCCCCAGTACAGATGAAGGTCACCAAGTGGCCTTGGAGAGAGACCACCGTGCGAGGGGCGATCACGTCGCCATCCAGGATGTCGGTGGTGGGCTTGGCGTCGGCGATGAGTCGGGGGGCGCATTGCACGGCTTCGGTGACGTTCGAAGGGTCGAAGGTCGTGCGGGGTTCGATATGGATGAAGCCGTTTCGCACGCAGAGCACAGTGCCATTGGCGGCAGAAGGGGGCGGCATCGGCTGAAGTTGGCGACCTTTCGAGATGATGAGGCCCATGGGCTTGAGGTCCGTATCGAAGAAAGGACCGTTGATGGCCACGACGGCGCCAGACGTGTGTCGCATGGCGTCGACTCGCCACCGAGTCTTGCTGGACAGAACGGCGAGGCGATAGCGGGTCTCGTCGGCCTGGACCGCGACCAGCGTGAACGCGGACCCGTCGGGTCGCGTCCAGCGGCTCTTGAGGAAACGCAGGCCCGGGCCGACGGTCTGCCAGGCAGCATGGTCTCCCGTGAGAGGGCCGGCCAGGACCATGGGGGTGAGGAGAAGCCAGCAAGCGAGCAAGAAGCGCATGGCGCACTGTTCCTCATGAAGCTGATTTTCCTCTGGAGGTGTTCAGCATTCGCAACAGTTTCGTCGAATGCAAGGGCTGAATGTAGCTATTTCGTTTCTCGTGTTAACGGCTCTTGACCCCAGTGTAAATCTTTATCGATTCTATTTACGGGGCCGCCAAGCTGTGTTAACCTGGATTCAACAGCGCAGGAGCCGGTGAAGCAGTCGGAGGAGGTCAGATCTTGCTCGTTCACGACTCCAGTTCTACCGCGCCCGCCAAACCCCAGGCCCTTCATACGGGCCCGGCGACGCCAGCCAGCCACGGCGCTGCGGCAGAGCCAACCGATACGGTGCACGTGGCCAGCTATGTCGATCACGTCCCCGCTCTGGCGCAGGTAGGTGAGCACCTCGGCCTGGCGGCCAACGGCGTAGCGGGGCCCAGCGAGGCAGGGGAACACCCGGGCAGCATTCCGGGCGCCCACCCGACCGCCGCCAGCGCGGCGGCGGGCCCGGCCAAAAAGGCCCCGGCCGGTTATAGTGCCTTCACGCAGCAATATCGGCAGGACTTCGGCCACTGGAATTCGTTGACCGGCAACAAGGGTTACCTTACCAACAACGACATCAACAAGCTGATGCAAGATCCGTCCATCAAGGGGAACGAGGCGGCAGCGCTGGGCAGCGTTCGACAAATCGCCGACCGCTACACGAACATGGCTGGCACGACGGTGAAATTCACGGCCCACGGCGCCAGCGCCACCAACACGTCAGGTGGGGCCGGTGGGGGGTTCTTCGGCGGGGGGACGACCACCCGAACCGATTCGAAATTGCTCGACGAGGACAAGCCGGATATCGGTCAGTCCTATCTGAACGGGCAGCAAAAGACTGCCGAGACACCGCACACGCTGTTTGCGAACGGCAAGCCCGACTGGCAGGCCTTGAAACAAGGTGGGTCGGGCGACTGCTACTGGATGTCGACCCTGGATGATGAGGCCAAGGCCGATCCCAATGCCATCAAGAACATGATCCACGACAACCAGAACGGCAGCTATACGGTGAACTTCAAGGGCACGAAGCCAGTCACGGTCCAGGCGCCGACCGACGCGGAGATTGCGGCGTTCGGCGGGTCCGGGAAAGACGGCCTGTGGGGCAGTGTGATGGAGAAAGCCTACGGCCAGAGTCGCATCAACAACTTCCAGAACATGGAGAATCCAGGGGCCGGTGGTGAGCCGTTCGAAGGGGCCAACTTTGGCGGCCAGTCGACGGACGCCACCGAGACGTTGACCGGACATAAGGCCAACAACATTTCGAACCACCTCTCCAACCAGCGATATGGGGCCCAATTGCAGAGTGACCTCCAACACCACGACCTGCTGGTGGCATCGACGCAGGGCGCCCCTCCCTTCTCCAAGACCGGGCTGGAGCCGGATGGACTGCCGTATGGCCACGACCTCAGCGTGATCGGCTTCAACCCGAAGAATGACGAGGTCGAGGTGCGCAATCCGTGGGGCAGCAATGGGTACCACAACGCAGAACAGCCCAAGGATGCGGCCAGTCTGGTGAATGGCCAGAGCGGCATCTTCTGGATGAAACTGAACAACTTCCGCCAGGATATGCCGGAGGTATCCCAGGAGACCAGTGGCAAGTTCTACCAGGCGGGCCCGGTCGCGACCCCGATTCAGCCCCTCAAGCTGGCCAGCGGTTGACCCACCGGGAGGTCTGGTGTGCCTCGCACTGGGGGGCGTATTGACAGCCCCAGCGTATCGCATACAATCTGGGAATGCGTCTGCGGCGAGAGACGACAGTCGGGTGGTAGCGGAACCGGTTCGCGGTTGACGACATGACCAACCGAGACATCTACCTGGCCATCGAGCGACTGTGCAAGAGAAAGAAGGGCACCGCCGTCACGCTGGAGGCCTGGCTGACGTCGTTGCGGGCCCGGCTGCCGGGGCGGGAACCGCTGACCCCGCAGGCATTCCTGGAATTGCTGGAGGCGGCCTTCGAGCCGGCCGAGGCGGGCAAGACAGGAACGGCACCGCCGGACGTCCTGCAAAGGCTGGACGCACAGGTGACCGACCTGCAGGACATGGCCCGGTCGGGGCAGTTGGACGACCAGTTTCGGTACTTCGGCATCAACGCACCGAGTGGCCGACGATGGTATAACTTCGATCCGCTGACGTTCGTGGAGTGCGGCGTCGTGGGCGCCATGGGCGGCTGGGAGGACGGAGACGATACGGACCGCGAGTACGTCCCGGGCGAGGTCGCCGTGCTCGGCGGGGGCAGCGTCGACCCTCGGGAGATCGAGCACGAGGTGGAACAGATCGAGGTGATTGAGTGGAGCCTCTTCAGGATGTTCCTGGGGTGCGGACAGACGTACGAATAGCCTGCCCGCCAGGATCCAGAGCCCGCAACCTGTTCTAGCACGGCGGCGGGGCCCAACGGTCTTGCAGTTGCTCCCCAAGGGTGCTCTCAGGGAGGTAGCAGTAAAGCAATGCCAGAGGTTGCACTCAGCAAGGTTGTCGGGCCTTGGATGATGCGCAGCGGGGAGACGTCCCCGTTGCCCGTCAGGGGATAGACCAGCTCGTCGTCGATGGAGTCGAGGAAAATACCTCTGG
>DASYBA010000808.1:0-8157 GCA_036501005.1 Candidatus Xenobia bacterium
CACCCGCCCGATCAACTGGGCGTTGGTGTCGACCCTATGGGTCACCGCCATCGGCCGGGGCGGGGTGAGGACCTGCCAGCTCGGGAGCGGCATGGGCATCTGCAGAGAGCGGCTATCGCGGTCGACGGTGTCGCGGTCCAGGGACATTTGCATCTGTCCCTTGACCCGAGCAGCGCCGCGGGCGCGAACCACCTTGCCTACCGAACGCGAGACAGTCGTGGACACTGGTTCTCTCGGCCTCCCTAAGTCGTCGTCACCCAACCCCGTGCTGTCCCGCATACTATGATCGATGAACGGGGTCTCGTAAATGTCCAAATTGTTAACAATGTTGCCGTTTTGTCGCCACTGAGTCTGGCGGCCGGCGCTACTTTTGGCTCAACGGCGCCATCCGGTGCGTTGTTAACGATTTTCGGCCGGGGCCGGGTTTCTGTGCCCCAGCCAGAGGTGAGCTTCCTCCACGGTCCCGATCTCGCCGTCGATCTGGGCGCCCAGAACGGCTTGCAGCAGGCGCCCCATCTCGGGGCCCTCGGGGTAGCCCCAGCGCAGCAGGTCCTGCCCAGTCACCAGCGGCGTCACGGTTCGCCCCTGGCGCAGGTAGTCGGCGACCTTCTGTCGCACCGGCTGCAGGCGGGTCCGCGCCAGGAGATACACCACCGCCTCCGTCGACAACGGCTTCAAGACTCGATAGACGCCGCTCGGGCGCAGCTCTGGCGGGTACAAGGTGCGCAGGACGTGGGTCACCGACGTCTTGTCCAGCCCCAGCTTGCTCTGCTGCACCTGCGGAATCCGATAGCGCCGGGCGATGTCGGCTATCGCCTCGGCGGGAATCTGAGACACGAGCCCCATGAAGTAGATCAACCATCGATCGAGCCCCGGCAATACCGAGCCGTACTGCACCAGGACAGCGGTTATCTCTTCCATGATGGCGACCAGCTTGGAGTTGAGATGAATGCGGGGGTGGATGAGCCGCAAGACCTTGAGCTCCTGCATGCGCCGCACGGCTGGCAGGGGGCGGGCTTCGCTGAGGATCTCGATGATTTCGTCCCGAATGCGCTCATTCGACAGGTGTTGGAAGATGTCGCCTTCCACCGCCTGCCGCAGCAGGGTCTCGGTGTGGGAGTCCATGCGAAAGTGGTACCGCTGCTCAAAGCGAATGGCGCGGAAGATGCGAGTCGGATCGTCGACGAAGCTGAGGTTGTGCAGCACTCGCACGACGCCTTCGCGCAGGTCGCGGCGGGCGCTGAAGAAGTCGTACAAGGTGCCGAACGGCCCCCGGTTCAAGCGCACCGCCAGGGCATTGATGGTGAAATCGCGGCGGTACAGATCCTGCTTGAGGGGGCTGGCCGTCACTTCCGGCAAGGCCGCCGGCCGCGTGTAGAATTCGATACGCGCGGTGGCCACGTCGACTCGAGTGTCGTCGGGCAACGTGATGACGGCGGTGCCGAACTTCTGGTGGCTTTTCACTCGTCCCCCCAGCCGGCGCGCCAGGGTGCGGGCAAATTGGATGCCGTCGCCCTCCACTACCAGGTCGATATCGAGGTTTTCGACCCCCAGCAGCAGGTCGCGGACAAAGCCCCCCACCACGAACGTCGGGTAGCGGCCCTCATCTCCGACGTCTCCGGCCCCCTCCAGCAACTGCTGGACGGCAGCGGGCAAGGCACGGAGCCGCTCCACGGCCTCGGACTGGGGCGAAGGGCGTTCCGGCCCGACCCCGTGGAAGACCCTTAAGAGGTCGCTCCGGCTGACGATGCCCAACAGTTGGTGGTGGTCGACGACCGGAGCGCGCCCTACGTCCCTCTCGAGCAGGACCCGCTGGATGTCGGGCAGCGGCATGTCGGGCTCGATGGTGATGGCGGGAGCCGACACGATGGTGCGGAGGGGCGAGGCCTGCATGCCGTGGCTGACGGCCTTCTCCAGGTCGCGGCGTGTGACGACGCCCCGCAGCCTGCCCTGCTCGAGCACGGGATAGCCGCTGAAACCAAAGCGCACGGCCTTCTCCCAGGCCGCGCCGACGGTCGCCTCGGCTTCGGTCATGACGACGGCCGGCGACGACATGATGTCGCGAGCGCGACAGGCGGGTTGAAGCTCCGCCTGCAATCGAGCGACGACTTCAGCCTCGACCGCCTCTGCCTGCGCGCCTCGCAAGGTCGCGGAGGCCGCCGTCGGGTGGCCCCCGCCGCCGAGGAAGGACACGGCCTGGGCGACGTTGACGGTTTGCTCCTGGCTCCGCCCCACCACGTACACCCGGTCTCGCATGCGCACGGCGGTGAAGACGGCATCCGGCAGACCGATGTCGAGAAGTCGGCTCGTCAAGACGGCCAGCTCGTCGACGTAGTGGTCGATCTCGGCGTGGGCCGTGAGCACGCGATACCCCTGTATCGTATGGGTTCGGGCGTTCGTCAGGAGAGCATTCAACAAGGCGTGCTGATCGTCCGACAAGGGCCGCCGCATGAATCTCGAGACCACCGTGAGCATGGCGCCCTGTCGCAGGCACCAGGCGGCGCATTCGATGTCTTCGGGCGTGGTGTCGGGAAACAGGAGGCAGCCCGTCTCTTCGTAGATGCCCAGGCAGAAGAGGGTGGCCTCCAGGGGCGTGATGCGAATGCCGCGGTCTCGCAAGAGACCGACCAGCATGGTGGTAGTGGCGCCGTACAGACAGGCGTGGTCTTCGTCGCCGACGACCGACTCGGCGGTCGCAGGATGGTGGTCGAAGATGATGACCTCGACCTGGGGGTTCGATACGAAGTCCCGGAATTCGCCCAGGCGGGACGGAACTCGGGTGTCGACGATGACCAGGCGCTGGATGTTGAGCGCCCGAACCCCCTTGCTCGGCTCGATGGGAAAGGCGTGTCGATACAGGGCAAGGAACTCCTTGACGGCCTGGTCGACGGCCCCGGTCAACATCATGCGGGCCTGCGGATACAGCTTGCTGGCGGCCACCATGGAGGCCAGCGCGTCAAAGTCGGCATGGGTATGCCCAATGATCACCTCGACGCCCGGTACGTGGCTCACCCGGTGGTACTTGCAGCTTGTCCCATGCGGTCCTGCCAGGGATCCCGAGCCGCGGGCGCCAAGGGCCTCTGGTGCGGAACCTCCGGAACCAGCTCTTCCTCAGCCACTTCCTGCTCATCGTGCTGATGATGGTCATGATGGGCGCTGGCGTCGGCGTCGTCACCCACCTGGGCTGGGCCATCGACCGCCTGGTCCGCGACAACTACGACAGCGTCGAAGCCGCCCAGCAGATGGACGACGCCCTCGAAAGCCAACAGGAGGCCGCCCTCCTCATGCTGCTGGGCGACACCGAGCAGGCCCGCCAGCAATACCAGGCCAACTGGGATCGCTTCCGCACCGCCTACCAGATCGAAGCCAACAACATCACCGAGCCGCACGAGCAGGAAGCGACCGATGACATTCTCAACGGGTCGAATCAGTATCGGCACGACATGCAGGCCTTCATGGCCCATCCTGACGCGGCCGTGTTGAAGCAGTTGGAACCGGAGTACCACAAACTCAAGCTGGCCGTCGGCGCAGTACGGGCCATCAACCAGGATGCCATGCGCAACGGCGACCGGCAGGCCAGAAGCGAAGCCGGTCTGGCGGCCCTGGCGGGCGTGTGCGCGGCGGTCTGTTGCATCGGACTCTCCGTCTGGCTGGCCTTGCGCTCCATCAACCATTCCCTCCTGCCCCTTAACACCCTGGTGCGACAAGCCGAGGAGATCGGTGCCGGCCACTGGAACCATCGTATCGAACTGTACCGCTCCGATGAGATCGGCGCCCTGGCGGAGGCGTTCAACCGCATGGCCGCCCAGTTGCGAGAGGCGTGGGCGGCAGAAGAGCAGCGCCGCTACGTGCTCGAGCGCATGGCCAACATGGCCCTGGACAATCTGCAGGATGCGGTGCTGGTGGTCGATAGCCTGGGCATGGTCATGCACGCCAACCGGGTCGCCTCCCGCCTCTTCGGGCCGGTGCGAGAGCCGGGCGCCGTCTCCATGGGCATGCTGGTGCAGGCGCACGCGGTGGTGCGGGCGTTGGAGCTGAGCCTGCGCCCCGACGCGGCCGAGGCCTCCGAGACGGTCAACCTCAAAGCCCGAGCCTATCGGTTGCGCACCAGCCCCATCAAGGACGACGAGCGCATGCTGGGCGCGGTGGCCATTCTCGAAGACGTCACCCACCTGCAGGAGCTTGACCGACTGAAGACGGAGTTCATTGAGGTGGCCTCGCACGAACTGAAAACACCGGTGACCTCCCTGCTCTTGTCTGCCCAACTCCTCGCCGAGGGGGCCGCCGGACCGCTGACCGACGCCCAACGCCAGGTCGTGGCGGCCCAGCGCCAGGATCTGGAGCGCCTGGAACGGACCATGCGCGACCTGCTCGACATGAGCAAGCTGGAGTCGGGCCTCAGCATCGACCTCTCGCCCACGCCCGCCGCTGCCCTGGTCGGCACCGCCGTCGACGCCGTCACCGCCGAGGCCCGCGCCCTGGGCGTGGAGCTCGCCTCCCGCATTCCGCCCGAAGCGGGGGCCGTCATGGCCGACTCGAGCCAGATCGGCCGTGTGCTCATCAACCTCCTGAGCAATGCCATCCGGCACGCGCCCGGCGGTCGGGTGGAGGTCAGTGCCTCACCGGGGCCCATGGGGGTTACCTTTGCCGTCAAGGATGATGGCGAAGGCATCGCCCCGGAATACCTGGCCCGCATTTTCGACCGCTTCGTGCAGGTACCCGGGGCCACGCAGGGGGGCGCCGGGCTAGGTCTCTCCATCGCCCGCCGCATCGTGCTGGCCCACCGCTCCGACATCCAGGTGGAAAGCACCCCCAGCCAGGGCAGTACGTTCCGATTCACTCTCAACGCCGCGGAGGTGCCGCATGGCTAGAATCCTGGTGGTCGACGACGAGACCACCATCCGCATGATGATCCGCATGGCCCTTGAATGGGCGCCGCCCAGTGCTCCGCACTTCAGCCATGAAGTGGCGGTCGCCGACGAAGGCGAGGCGGGCCTGCAGGCGTATGGAAATGGGCAGGCGTGGGACCTCGTCTTGCTCGACCAGCGCATGCCCGGCCTCGAAGGCATCGAGGTCCTGCGGCGCATGCGCGAGCGCAACCCGAGTGCTCGCATCATGATGGTCACCGCCTTCGGCACCATTGACCTGGCTTTTCGGGCCATGCAGGCGGGCGCCACGGATTTCCTGCGCAAGCCGTTTACGGCCGACATCCTCCGCGGGGCGGTCCAGCAAGCCCTGCAGGCGCCGCCGGCCGAAACCTCGCGCTTCGGGCAGGCGGCCATCAACGGGTTTCGCTTCAGCAGTCTGGGCGACAACCGCTTCCGGGTTCGCAACCCGGTGGGAGAGCAGCAGGAAGTGCAGGTCCAGTTACAACCCGCCCTCCGTCGGCAAGTGGAGAAGATCGTGCCCGGCCCTGTGCCGGACCCGTGGTGGCAGGAGCTGGCCGAGGAGGTGCTGGCCAACCACGTCTGGCAACATAGCGACTTCCCGCCGGCCGAACTGCGGGTCGAAGAGTTGACCACGGGATTGAGGCGATGGATCGATGCCATCCTCACCCGGACCGCTTAGCAGCGCCCAGCCCGAGCTGCCCGCGCCGCCGCGAGGCCGGCACAAGATTTTCATGGGGTTCGCGGTGGGCGTCGGCAAGACCTACGACATGCTGCAGGAAGCCAACCGCCGCCGCGAGCGGGGCGAAGACGTCGTGGTGGGCTGGGTGGAGCGGCAGGGCCGAGCGGGGACGGAAGCCGAGATGGGCGACCTGGTGGTGGTTCCCGCCCTGCGCCTCGAGTATCGAGGCTCGACCTTCGAGGAGATGGACGTCGAAGCCGTGCTGGCCCGCCATCCCCGGGTGGTGGTGGTCGACGAGCTGGCCCACTCCAACGTGCCCGGCTCGCCTCGGGAGAAGCGCTGGCAAGACGTCCAGGTGCTCCTGGAAGCCGGCATCGACGTGCTGTCCACCCTCAACGTGCAGCACCTCGACAGCCTCAACGACATCGTGCACGACATCACCGGCATCGTCGTGCGCGAGACCGTGCCGGACACGCTGCTGGCGCATGCCGACGAAGTGCAGATGGTCGACCTCTCCCCGCAGGCCCTGCTGGCCCGGCTGGAGCGGGGCGACATCTATCCCGCCGACCAGATCCAGCAGGCCAGGGCCCATTGGTTCAACCTGGGCAACCTCAACGCGCTGCGCGAGCTGGCTCTGCGCGAAGTCGCCCACGAGGTCGACGAGGACACCACCGAGTACCAGAAGCGGCGGCGGCCTCGTACGACCTGGGCGACACACGATCGCATCATGGTGTGCATTACCCCGACGGCTGGGTCGCAGCGGCTCATCCGCCGAGGCTGGCGCATCGCCCGCCGCCTGCGCGCCGACCTGGTCTGCGTGTATGTGGAAGACCATGCCCCCACCGACAGTGAGCAGGCCATCCTGCGGCACGACTTTGACCAGGCCAACCGGCTGGACATCCCCGTCGTGACCCTGCACGGCACGGTGCGCAAGGAACTGGCCCGCTACGCTCGCGAGAACCGCATCACCCAGATCGTCCTGGGCCACTCGCTGCGCTCTCGGTGGGAGGAGTGGACCAGCGGGGGCTCCATCATCCACCATCTCGTCAGTCAATTGAAGACCATCGACATTCTGGTCGTGGCCCACGAGAAACAACCCGGAGAAGGCGATCCGTGAGTCGACTCCGTATTCCCGTTCCGCCGTGACACAACACCATGGGTGAGAACCGTCCCAATCCGGAAGAGCTGCTCCGGCGGGTCCAGGAGCAGGAGCGCAAGGCCCGCAGCGGGCGGCTCAAAGTCTTTCTAGGGTACGTATCGAGCGTTGGCAAGAGCTGGCGCATGCTGGATGAAGGGCGCCGCCGCCGCATGCGGGGCCAGGACGTCGTGGTGGGATGGGTGCAGGGGAAAAAGGACCCGCACCTGGAGGAGGTGCTGGCGCAACTCGAGGTCATCCCCGAAAAGGAAGGCGAGATGGACCTGGACGCCATCCTCAAGCGCCATCCCCAGGTCGTGGTGGTGGACGAACTGGCGCACGAGAACCCCGCCGGCAGCAAGCATTTGCACCGCTGGGAAGATGTCCAGGACCTGCTGGACGCCGGCATCACCGTCATCACCGCCATCAACGTTCAATACCTGGCCGGGCTCAAGGACTCTGTCGAAAGACTGCTGGGGGTACGAAAGCCAGAGTCGGTGCCGGACAAGTTCGTGTTGACCGCGGACGAGGTCGTGCTGGTCGACGCCAGTCCCGAAGCCATCCGCCAGCGCATGGAAGGCACCATGCCCACGGCCAACGTGCACGTATTCGTGTCGAACAAGTTGCAGCAGCTTCGAGAGATGGCGCTCCTCTATACCGCCGACGCTATCGAACACCACGTCGAAGACTATCGGCAGACCCATCATATCGATGCCCACTGGACGACCCAGGAGCGCATCCTGGTGTGCGTGACCTCGCACCATCGTGGGCCCGACCTGGTCGAAAAGGGGCACCGCCTGGCCCAGCGCCTGCACGGCGACCTGTTCGTCGTGTACGTGACCCCCAACCCGGAATGGTCGAACCTGACCCCCGAGCAGCGGCAGAAGGTCGAACAGTGCCTGGCCCTGGCCCGCTCGTACAAGGCCAAGGTCACGGTGCTGACCGATACGGCCCCCGCCGATGCCATCAGCCAGTTCGCCCAGGAACACCGCATCACCCAGATCTTCATCGGCCATACCCTCAAGCAGCGCTCCTTTCCCAAACTGATGTCGCAAAGCACCGTGGGTCGCATCATCCGCCAGGCCGAAGGCATCGACGTGCACGTGGTGGCCGACAGCGTGCCCAAGGCGGCCGTGCCGGCCCCGCCGCGCCAGCCCGAGCCTCAAGCGGTGCGCGATGCCGACAAGCCCCGAGGCTGGCTCAAGATCTTCATGGGGTACGCGGCCGGCGTCGGCAAGACCTACCAGATGCTGCAAGATGGCCGCGAGTACATGCACCACGGCCATGACGTCGTGGTCGGCTATTTCGAACCGCACAAGCGGCCCGATACGATCGCCCAGTTGGGCGACCTCGAGGCGGTTGCCAGAAGGAAGGTTCAGTACCGAGCCTGCGACTTCGAAGAGATGGACACCGACGCCATCATCAAGCGCAGCCCGGAGATCTGCCTGGTCGAC
>DASYBA010000809.1:0-4457 GCA_036501005.1 Candidatus Xenobia bacterium
GGGCGTTGCCGGTGGCGGCGGCCAGGGTGGCACGAGCCGAGTTCACCTGGGCCTCGACCAGGTGGATCTGGGCGACGACCGTGCCTTCTTGCAAGCGGGTGCTTTCAGCCGCCTGCGGCACCCGAGGCACGTTGCTCTGCGCCGCCGCCTCGGCTTGCGAGAGGTTGGCTGCGTACTGGCGAGCCTGCAGGTCCAGGTTGGCCTGCGCCTCCTGCACGTGCGCCACAGCCTGGGCCACGTTGGCTTGCGCCTGGCGCAGCGCGTCTTTCTGCGCGACCCCGTCCAACTCTGCCAGGGTCGCACCGGCCTTGACGACGTCGCCCTCGATCACCGTGATGCGCACGACCCGGCCCGATACCTGGGGAGCCAGGTCGACTTGCGTGGCTTCGATGGTGCCCGATCCCTCGATGGTGCCCGACGGGTGCGTCGGACGCTGGGAATACCACCAGGCGAAGGTCAGGAGAATGACCGCCAGGACAATGACAGGCGCCCGTCTTTTCATGTATGGACGGGATGATTCTATCGTTTCGCGCCGTTACCTATTCGCCCAGGTCCAGGTGCGGCGGCAGGTTTTGCATCTCGGCGATGCTGCAACGGGGCTGCTCGCGATACGACAGAGCCTGCTGGCCGTCCTCATCCTGGATGAACACGACCGGCACCGGGGCCGACAGCGCTCCATGGGGGTCGAATCGACCTCCGGCGACCAGCTTGATTTGCTTGAACCGCTGCTCCTCCCGCACGGTATGGCCGACCATGATGGGCACCGGGTGGGTGTCTTTGCTGACCAGCCGGCCCAGGTCTTGCTGGGCCCGGGTGGCCAGAATCATGGCGCTGTCGGTCTGACCGTTTCGAGCCGCGTCGGCAGCGCTGTGCAGAAACCACTCGAGGCGGTCGACCCCGGGGCTGCGGGGCAGGCTTTTGGGGTCGAAGTAGGCGGCCTCGCCCGAATGGTGCAGGATGACCTGCCCGACCGGCTTGTCGGCGTGCACTACCGGGTGGTAGCCGTGCGGGTAGACCAGCATGTCCTGGTCCTTCACTTCTTCAAAGGGACCGGCATACTGGCGGGTCGCCTGCGGATCCCGGTTGATGGCGGTCAGCGCATCGTTGAGAATGGCTTTGTTCTGGTCTCGGGAGGCCTGCTGGGTGGCGTGGAAGACGTCGGCCAGTTGGTCCAGAGCATCGGCGGTGGAGGGGCTCAGCCCCGCATTCAGGGCGTTCTGGACCGTGTCGCGGGCCGCCTTGGAAAGCTCCCGGGCAAACCCGGCATCCTGCCGTCGATTGACCATGTCCGAACTGAACACCATACCAAGCCCGACTCCTTACCCTTTTGCGTCTCTGACATTGTAGCAGCCATCACGTTAACAACGTGCGGCAGAACGGATCCAGGTTGTTAAAATTGGGCAGGTTCCACCCGCGGCGGGGGTCTTGCCAACACTATATCATTTATGATATGAATCAAGCATGAAGAAAACGCCGACGGAGGAACCCTACCATCTCCAGCAGGCCCGAGCCCATCTTCGGCTCATGCGGGAGACGGCCATCTCGCTGGTTTCTGATGCCCTGCACGACCGTGGCTGGACCCAGAAGCAAGCCGCCCAACACCTGGGCGTGAGCCAGCCACGGGTTTCCGACCTGCGCCGGGGGCTGACGCACAAGTTCACGCTCGATACGCTCATCGAGATGCTCTTTGCGCTGGACGTGCCAGTGTCACTGACGGCCAGCACCGGTGCAAAATGGGAGCGCAGCACGCGCCCCCGCCGCGACGTCGGCATGGCTATCGGACATTACACCCGGGCTATCGAACGGGATCCGCAGAATGCCAGCCTGTATGGATGGCGGGCCGAGGCCTGGATGGATGACCAGCAATACGAAAAGGCCCTGGCTGATTACGACCGCTGTATTGAACTGGAACCGGGACGGCCGGGTTGGCGCTCCAATCGCGTCAACGCCCGCCGCCAAGCCGGCCAGCACGAGCAGGCGTTGGCCGATTGCGATGAGATTGCGCACCTGTTTCCGGATTATCCGATCACCGCGACTCGAGGGCTGGTCCTGGCCGTCATGGGGCGCCATCAAGAAGCCATTGCCCAGTACAACGAGACCATCGCAGCCGAGCCGTGGCGGCCCGGACCGTACCAGAACCGGGCGTGGTCGTACCAGGAGCTAGGCAATACCCAAGCGGCCCTGGCCGACTATCGAAAGGTGCAGGAGTTGGACCCGACCTCGCACATCGCCCGCCAGAAGGTCGAAGAACTGTCTACCCTGGGCGGGCAGCAATCTCCCTGAGCTCGGGGACGAGATCGACAGGCGCCCGGTCCAGGACGGGCTGCACATCGGGACTCGCATGAGCGAGGAAGCGCCAATCGACCGGGTCTCGAGCCAGGGGGATGAGGCGTAGCGCCAGCTCCGGTTCGAGATAGCGCTGGCCCGTGATGCGGAGGAGACGCTTGGCAGGAGCAATGCGGTCCCTGGGCTTGTCCGCGTCTTGGAACTCAGCAACGACTTCTTCCGTGATGAAACGGAGGAGCACTTCGATGTGGGGCAGATCCTTGTCCCGGTGGACGGCCAGCTTGTTCGCCAGCAGTAGGAATGGATCCGCAACCAACACCGATACATCGCCAAACACGAACTCTCGTGCGGTCTGGATGGCGACATCCGGCTCCGGCATCCCGAGGACGTCAGTGAGCACGTCAACCACCTTGCCCTGCCATTCGACAAAAGCCACTGGCATGTTGCGAGGCTGCGGTCGTTTGTGCACCACGCCGCCGTGGGCTTGCATATAGCGAAGGATCTCGACCAGTACGTCAGGGCTGGCATACAGATCCAGGTCGCCTGACAAGACGATGGATGATACTCGTTCTGCGTATGCCCCCACGGCGCAGCCGCCGATGGCCGCAAACTCGAGGCCGGCCCCCTGCAGCCCTCTCAGGAGGTCGATAAAGTCTACGAGACGATATACTTTTTCCGAGGCCGGGGGGCGCATATCTTCCGAAATTCAAGATACCGCTGGTGAACTTCCTCCACCGTGTGCTCCCCGGGCGAAAGCTTGGTCGGATCCAGGAAGTCCCACATGTTCGGAAACGGCAGGGGCTCACCGGCGGCCGCCGCGCGCTCGTTGGCCTCACGTTCGGCGATCGCCCGGGCCTCAAGATCCGGGGGCTTGACGTTGTATGCTTTCTTCTTCCGCACGCTCTTGATCCTCGGTAACGATATAAGGCTTGATGCGGCGCATGAGGTTCCCGGCACCTTCGTTGAGGTACGTGGCAAAGCGGGTCTGGGCGAACTTCGCCAGGCCTTTTCGACACGCGGCCAGCCCCTTGTCTTCCACGCGCCTCACGCGCTCCCGCACCGGATCGAACTTTTTCATGGCGCGCCGGACCGGTTCCATCGACGGGTTGATCGCCCGCGAGACCCGCGTCATGGCGCCGTCCACCTTGACGGCTGTCTTGTAGAGGTGACGATCGACGAGACCGACTGCGCGATCGATAGGCTGGTGGAGGAATTTGATGCGCCCTGCCACCGGCAGGATGCTGCCAGCGATGACCAGCCCCAGGCCGGGGATGGTGCCGAACCCGGTGCTCAACATCAGGATGCCCGCCGAAGAAACGAGGCCGCCGAACCCGTCCAGCCGCGTTCTGGGCTTGTGCAGGTCGTGGCCCTCGCGAAGGTCGTGCAAGCCTTTCAAGACGCCCACGCCGGCGGCCACCAGGGCGACGCCCGCCCGCACGGGAGCGGTCATGGGACACAGCGCGCAGGCCAGGGCGCCAGCCGTCGCCAGGTCCGACAGCCCCTTCAACTGGGTGCCTCGGTCCTGGGTGTCCATGCGCTGGAAGGCCCGAATGCCGAGCAACGCCGTGCCCGCCGGTCCCAGGAAGGCCGCCCCGCCCATCACCCCCAAAGCCGACAAGGTGGTGGCCGAAACCGTCACGTCGGTGGCGCCGGACCAGACCTTCTTGCGGTCTCCCGTGGCCATGCCGTCGAGGAGGTCCTTGACCCCGGCGACGCCGGCAAGGGTCCCGCCGGTCGTCCCCAGAGCGATGGGCAGACCTGAGGTGGTCGATACCGTGCTCGACGTGTGTTGTAGTCTCGGGACGTAGATATTGGTGACCCCTATGCTCTGGTTGATGGGCGTGACGACGTTCTCACTGGCATCCCGAGACGCATCGCCGAGCGCGGCCAGATGGTCGAGGCGGGCTCGCTTGGGCGGCGGGGTCGTGGTCGGGGTCAGCGGCGTCACCACCCTATGATAGTAAAGCGGCCGTCATGTGGCAAGGCTATTCATCACCATCGCGGGAGCGGCGGCCCGATTTGATGCCCGCCCGCTTGCGCTTGACCTCCAGGCGTCTCTCCACCGACCCCCGAGTGGCGCGGGTGGCCCGGCGAGGCTTGGGCAGGAAGGTGGCTCGGTCGACCATGGCCTGGAGTTTCTCCCGGCAGTCCTGTCGATTCGCTTCCTGGTC
>DASYBA010000810.1:0-6569 GCA_036501005.1 Candidatus Xenobia bacterium
GTCCGATACAGCGTGGCGCCCCCAGAACGTCCCCGGCAGGTCTCTCAGTCAGTGGAGCCGGCGACAGGACTGATGAGCCCGAGCCAGTTGTCTCTGTACTTCAATCAAATGCAATACGCGGTCGATCCCATCCCGGCGGTCGACGGCGTCTCGGCTTCACGGCGGGGCACTCCGGCAGCCCGCAGCATTGGCGATCTGGAGAATGCCGACCGGTCGGCCTATTCGACCATCCAGTCGTTCATCACGGACACGGTGGCGTCCAGCCACCTGGCGTAGCCCCGGGCCCGTCGCCTGCCTGGTACGCCAGGCGGGCCTCTTCCAAGCCTGGTATGATATTGCAACTTCGACCTGATGTGTCACCATAATCGCTGCCACATCATACCGAAACGACCACATCATACCGAAGCCGTAGGTGGGGGTCTGGCGTGTCGAACCGTGTGCATCCAAAGCGGAGTCACAGGACCAAAGCCGATGCACGATGAGAAGCGCAGGAAGTCCCCCCCGCGGCCTGAAGACAATGAGCGGGTGGGTCCCAGGGCCGCATTCCATATTTATACGTGAAATCACCGCTGGCCGAATATATGCAGTGCGAGAATCGGCGGATTATATATCGAGCCATTGTCGGACCATAACCCCAACCGGAGTTCCATGCCCTGCTACATAGCGGGCTGGCGGCGTCTAAAGCGGGCTGACTCCCGGGTCAGTCGATCACGTAGTGAGGTTTCAGGACGGCCTGCAGCCGCCGTTCTGGGCTGCGGCGGACCTCGACGCCCTCGATGGCCAGGTCGACGGGCTGCGGGTCGTAGACGACCAGCTTGTCGAGGGTGGGGGCATTCGCCGCGGGCCGGGGCACCCGTTCGCTACGGGGCGTGATGTCTTCGATCAGGAACGGAACTCGGCCCCGCCACGCCGAGGCGGGGAAGGCAATGCGCCACCGCAGCAGGTATCCATCCGGGCGCCGACGGCTCATTTCGAAGGGCGCCTGCATGGGCACGTGCAGCGCTCCCAGGTCCCGATCGAGGTCGGCGGTGGCGACGCAAAAGTCCACCAACCCCGGCGGCAGGGGCCACCACGGGTGGCTCGGGGTCGGTTCGGGAAAGCCCAGCAGTTCCAGGTAGCTCCCGTTGGCGAAGGCCACGAGGGCGTTGTGGCTACCGGTATCGTGGCGGCCCCCGGGCACGACCTGGAACCGTTGCCCCCACTCCGCCACGGCCCGGTCCAGGTGATCCACCCGCAAGACGATGTGGTCCAGGATCACGATTTTCGCGCCACCACGATCAAGCGACCACCCGGCGTATTGAACGGCTCGCCGTCGTAGCCCCCCAGGACCGATTCGATACGAAAGCCGCACAGCCGGATGAGGTGCTGCAGCTCGAACGGCCACGTGTAGCGGATCTGCCACGTCGTCTGCACCGGCGGCTCCAGCTCCCAGGTGCGCTCGATGGTCTTGACCTGGGTGAGGGAATCCACCACGACGGTCCGGTCGCTGGCCTCGTACTGCCGCCCCGTTTCCGGATCGTCGAAGGTGTGGCGCCCCGTCGACCCGACGTGGAGCAAGGTCGGGTCCGGGTCGAACAGGTCGACGATCAACACCCCGCTCTTCACCAGGTGCCGATGCAGACACCGCAGCGCCGCCTCCTGATCGTGCACGGTGAGGAGCAGGCAGAAAGAACGGGCTGCGATGAACGCCATGCCGTAGGTGTTGGGCAGAGAGAAGTCCCGCACGTCGGCCTGCACGAGCGTGACGTTCGACTGCACGGCGGCCGGCTCTCGCAGCAACTTTTCGTCGGCCCGGCGCAGCATGGCCTCAGAACTGTCCAGCCCCGTGACGACCACGCCTTCCCTCGCCAGCGGCAAGAGGACGCGGCCCGTGCCGCACGCCGCCTCCAGCACCATGCCGCCCTGCCGCCGGGCCCAGGCCAGGTAGAACGGAATGTCGTCGGTGCGAGTGTATTCGTTGTCGTACAGGCGGGCCGCCACTTCGGTTTCATACAGCATGAGTCCGTGAGTTGGCCCCGCTCCAGCGCCCCTCCTGTCGAAGGAAGGGCCGGGGAAGGTCTTGAAGACGGTTCACATGTCCATTTTGCGTTCCACCGTCGACCCTTCGTCCGAGACCTTCCAGGCCAACACCCGTCACATGGCCACCCAGGTGGCGCTGCTGCGAGAGCGCCTGGCCGTGGTGAAGCAAGGCGGCGGGACCCGTCAGGTGGAACGGCACCGTGCCCGGGGCAAGCTCTTCGTGCGGGATCGAATCGATATGCTCATCGATGCCGACAGCCCGTTTCTCGAACTAGGCCCGCTGGCCGCCTGGGACATGTACGGGGGCGACGCGCCGGGGGCCGGCCTGGTGACCGGCATCGGCCGGGTGGAGGGCCAGCAGTGCATGATCGTGGCCAACGACGCCACCGTGAAGGGCGGCACCTACTACCCCATCACCGTCAAGAAGCACTTGCGAGCTCAGGAGATCGCCGAGCAGAACGGCCTGCCCTGCATCTACCTGGTCGACTCCGGCGGGGCCTTTCTGCCGCTCCAGGCCGAAGTCTTTCCCGACCGCGAGCACTTCGGCCGCATCTTCTACAACCAGGCTCGCATGTCAGCCCTCAAGATCCCCCAGATCGCCGTGGTCATGGGTTCCTGCACCGCAGGGGGCGCCTACGTTCCCGCCATGAGCGACGAGACCGTCATCGTCAAGAAGCAGGGCACCATCTTCCTGGCGGGTCCGCCGCTGGTGAAGGCGGCCACCGGCGAGGAAGTGACGGCCGAAGACCTGGGCGGTGGGGACGTCCACAGCCGAGAGTCGGGCGTCACCGACCACCTGGCCCAGAACGACGAAGCTGCGTTGCGCCAGGCGAGAGACATCGTGCGCTACCTCAACCGCCGCCCGGCCCACACGCTGGAGACCCAGCCGGTCGAGGATCCCCTCTACGAGTGCCAGGAGATCTATGGGGTGGTCCAGCAGGACATCCGCAAACCCTACGACGTGCGGGACATCATCGCTCGCCTCGTCGACGGCAGCCGCTTTCACGAGTTCAAGGCCTTGTATGGCACCACGCTGGTGACCGGCTTCGCCCACATCTGGGGTTATCCGGTCGCCATCCTGGGCAACAACGGCGTGCTTTTTTCAGCGAGCGCCCTGAAGGCAAGCCACTTTATCGAACTGGCCAGCCAGCGGGGCGTTCCGCTCATCTTCCTGCAGAACATCACCGGCTTCATGGTGGGCCGCAAATACGAGGCCGGCGGCATCGCCAAGGACGGCGCCAAGATGGTGGCTGCCGTAGCGAATGCCGCGGTGCCGCGCTTCACCGTCATCGTCGGCGGATCGTTCGGAGCGGGCAACTACGGCATGTGTGGGCGGGCCTACAGCCCCCGACAGTTGTGGATGTGGCCCAATGCCCGCATCTCCGTCATGGGGGGCGAGCAGGCGGCCAACGTTCTGCTGCAGGTCAAAAAAGATGCCGCCGGTGGGCCTTCCATGACCGCCGAGGAAGAAGCCGACTTCAAGCGCCCCACGCTCGAGAAGTACGAAAAAGAAGGCAGCGCCTATTACAGCACGGCCCGCCTGTGGGACGACGGCATCATCGACCCGGCCGACACCCGCATGGTACTGGGCCTGGGCCTGCAGGTCGCCCTCAACGCCCCATTTCCCGCCCGCCAGCACGGCGTCTTCCGCATGTAGGGACCCTCGACCCGTCCACAGAAGACCGACCCACTATTCTGCCGGGGGGTTCCATCGTGTTTCAACGCAAGCCGCAAGCAACCATGCAACAGGCTCCGCAGGATCCACTGCAGGCCGCCGCCCAGTCCGGGGACATGAACCGACTCTTCACCGAGATCGTCGCTCGAGCGGTGGAGCGAGGGGCCAGCGACGTCCACCTCGAGCCTACCGAAGATGGGATGAACGTTCGTATCCGGGTGCATGGCCTGCTGGAAGACCTTCTCCAGCTCACCGACGAGGCCCAGAAAAACTTCATCCGGGCGGTCAAGGTCAAGTTCAACATCGACAGCACGGCCCGACTCCCCCAGGACGGGCGCTACACCGGCAACATCAGCGGGCACGAATTCCACCTCCGCGGCGCCAGCATGCCGCAGGTGCACGGTGACAAGATGGTGCTCCGCATCCTGGACAAGGGCCAGATGATGAGCATTGACCAGCTCGGGCTCTCCCCGCAGAACCTGGCCGGGTTCCGGCACATGCTGGAACGTCCCCATGGTCTGGTGCTGATCACCGGTCCGACCGGTTCCGGCAAGACGACCACGCTGTATGCCGCCCTGAGCTATCTGATGTCGCCCCACAAGAACATCTGCACCGTAGAAGACCCGGTGGAGTTCTACCTGCAGGGCGTCAACCAGGTGCAGGTGCACAGCAAGATCGGCCTGACCTTCAGCTCGGTGCTGCAGGCCTTGTTGCGGCAGGATCCGGACATCATCATGGTGGGTGAGATCCGGGACAAGGATACGGCGGAAATCGCCATCCACGCGGCCCTCACCGGCCACCTGGTGCTATCGACGCTGCACACCAACAACACCGTCGGGGCTATCGCCCGCCTCATCGACCTGGGCGTGACGCCCTTCCTGCTCTGCTCGGCGCTGAACGGCGTCATGGCGCAGCGGCTGGCCCAGCGACTGTGCCCGTCGTGCCGGCAGCCCATGGCGGCGCCGTATGATAGCTGGTATCAGGCGCGGGGGTGCAGCGAGTGCCAGGGCAAGGGGTCCCAGGGACGAGTGACCGTCCAGGAGCTCCTGCCCATGACCGACGAGTTTCTGCACGCCATCATGTCACTGCACGCCATCGACGCTACGCAGTTGAACCAGTTGGCGGTCAACACCGGGATGGTTTCTCTGCAGGACGACGCCCTGCACAAGGCCATGCAGGGACTGCTCACCTACCAGGAGGCCGTGCGGGTGACGCAAGGCCACATCGCGGAAGCGAGCCAGCAGACGGCCGAGGTCGAAAGTCCAGCCTAGCCGCAGACGTGGCGTTGGGTGACGAAGAGGCGAATCTCGGTACCGTCGTTCATGTAGACGTGCTCGGCGGTGATGAGGCGGCCGCTGACCCGCGTCATGCGGGAGGAGCCGTGCCCCATGGCGAGCCCTTCGACCCGGGCGGTGTTGACGGCGGAACGCAGGATGCTGGCCCGCACCCACTCCAGGGTCTCGGGGCGCCGATAGCGGAATTCCATGTCGCCTTCCGGGCTGATGACCTGGTCACAGTAGCCGTGCACCCGGATGGAGATCCCGTACTCCCCGCCCTGGGACCGGTCTCGCAAGAGCGGCAGCACCCGGGCCGGGCAGTCTGTGGAAACCTGGCGCAGCACCTGGCGCCCGTTGGCGTTCTGCCGATACACCGTCAGATGGTGCCCGACGCCGCCGTAATGAAGGACGACGCCGTTCTTGAAACCGATTTCGCATTCCAGCGGCACGGCGCTGGCGTCGGTCGGGTTTACGCCCGGGGCGTAGCGGGCCCGCTGCCAGGCGATGACGCCCGTGGCCTGGACGAACGGCTCGGTCACCCAGCCCTCGTTGGGCTTGCACACGAAGCTGGTGCCGGGCAACTGCGGAGCGGGGACGCGTCGGAACGACGTGTGGTTGACTGTGCTCATGGCCGGCGGCTCCTTGCTGTACATCCTGGGTTCATCCTATCAATGGCTCGTTGCCGCAGTGTTGACACCGTGCAAAAACTTGCCTACACATGTTGCCTGCCCGTGAAAACAATCAGCTCATTCGTTAATCTGTCGCGACCTTGGAGAAGGTCTGGGTCAAGGGCGAACCCTAGAAGTCCCAGATACGGATGCTGCCGTCCCACGTCCACACCGCCATGCGATGACCGTGGGCGGCAAACCAGGCCTGGCGACTGCCGACGTCGGGGGCGGAGTAGGCCTCCTCGCCGTCCACCAGCCGATACACCCGCACCCGATCGGTGGCGACCGCCAGCAGGTGGTTGTCCGGGGACCAGTCGACCGAGACGTGATCCTGGGTCTCATCGTAGCGCATGATGCGGCCGTCGGGCAGCTCACGCAGCGACACCCCGAACCGGTTGGGGGCCCGAAAGTGGTCGAGGGCAAAGTGCGTGCCGCCCGGTGACCAGGACACGGGGCTCAGGTGCCAGCGGTCCGTCGCATAGACGGCCTCGGACTGTCCCATGGAGAGAAGCTGCACCTTGTCGCCCACGCCCACCAGTAGCCGCCACCCGTCCGGCGCCCACGCCAGCCGGCCCGGCGGGCCCGCGCAGGCCCACACCCCGTCGGGGCGCCCATCCGCGTGGCATATTTGTAGCCGGCCGTCGTCCCAGGAGAGGGCCAGCCGATCCCCCTGGGGCGCAAAGGCGTAGTCGTTGAGGTGGCCCTTGGACGTCACCGCGTTCACCAGTTTGCCCGTCGCGGTCTCCAAAAGATCGATGCCGTGCCCATCGGGCAGCGCCACGCCGACCACCCGGCTGTCGGCCGAGAACCGCACCGGCCTGGGCACCTCGTCCAGTCCGAAGATCCAGCGCCGTTCCCCCTCCAGGGTGTAGGCCACCAGCCGCTTCTCGCCGACGCCCACGACCAGCGTGCCCTCGTCTGGCGAGAAGC
>DASYBA010000811.1:0-9252 GCA_036501005.1 Candidatus Xenobia bacterium
CTGCTACCGCCACCGAAGTGCCCAAGCTCACCCGGCGGATGTCGGAGTGGAGCGAGGTCTGACGCACAGACCCAAACCGACCAGCAAGCTCGCGGCCGCCATCCAGGCCCCCGCGAACAACTCTCTGGGGGCGTATCGGAACTCGATCCGATGCGCCCCTTTCTCGATCGGGACCGCCCGCAACACGTAGTCGGCCCGCAGCACCTGGGTCGGCTGGCCGTCCACCGTGGCCTTCCAACCTGGGTCCCACGTGTCGGACAAGACCAGATAGCCACCACCGCCTTGGGTCTCGATCACGACGTCTTGCAGGTCGTAGGAGACGATGTGGGCCTCGCCTCCCGTGCCCGTCCCCGGCCCGGCCTCCGTCAGCAGCACCGTGCGGCGAGGATCGAACCCCGGATCCGATAGCACCGCCAACTGGCTGTCCTCCGCCACGACCTGGGCCGCCGGAACGACCCAGGCCCGCGGCAACCGATGCGGGTTTTCATAGACGGGCAGCGGAGCATCCTGCACCTTCGGATAGCCGGGCAGGGTGTCTTGCGGATAGGTGACAAAGTATCGGACGCCCATGAGGTTCACCAAGGGCGAACGATAGTTTCTCAACGGGAAAAGCTGGTTGGCAAAGCGGTGCTGGGGGGCCAGATCGCCGAACTCGCTCCACGTCCAGTAGTTGGAGGTCAACTTGGAGTACAGCGATCCGTAGCCGCCCACGTCGTTGACTTCAAAGGGCAGGAGCGTGTTCGGTTTGACCGCCCCCACGCCCATGACCCGGTCCAACCCCACGTTCGCCTGCAGGTATTCGATGGTCGGCGTCTGGGCGTAAATCATGCGGCCCGGGTCTGCCGTATTGAACCGCAGCCCGAACCAGAGCAGATCGCCGGCCGACAGCAGGATGAAAACAGCCCGCCTGGGCCAGCGCCAGAGCGCCAGCAACCCGCACGACAGCCACAGGATGGGCAACGCCATGTCCGGTCCCAGGGGGCGGTAGACCCGGTCAAATCCCGCGTGGGCCGCGGCCAGCCACTCGCCTTGACTGAGATACATCTCCCGCGCCGGAAGGCGCACCCATCCAAGCTCGAGAAGCCGGCCGAGCTGTGAGGGCATGCACAGCACCACCGCGCCCATCGCCAGCAGGACGACCGTGCCCACCCCACCTATCCAGCGCCGCCGGGTCTCGACCTCCTCCAACCCGAGTCCGGCCAACAGTGCCACCGAGAAGACCCAGCACAGAATGAGCCGGGTCGGATTGAGAATCTTGAAGATCGGCAAGAGATAGAACAATCGATACAGTGGCGTGGCCGGGACCACGACCGCGGCCAGCGCAAAAATGGCCAGGAACCGTCCCAGTCCTGGGCGTCGTGCGCCGGCCAGGGCCAGCAGCAAGGGCACGACGCCGCAGTAAGCGCACGTCTCCAGGTAGACGAAGTACCCGGCGTCGGGCACCCGGTTGATGGCGAAACCGTCTACCGGCGTGCCCAACGAGTCGGGCATCCACACCGTGGGCACGAAGCCGGCGAGAAACTTCTGCTGGCACGAAATGAGATAGTCCAGTTGAATGGCGGGGCGCTCTGACCGAGAGACCAGGTCGGCGGTGGGCAGGAGCAGGGGACTGGCCAGTCCACCGCCCAAGGCTAGACCGAGCAAGGCCCATGCGGCCCCCTTGCGGGTGCCGGTCCACCAGCGGTAGACGCCCATGACGACGGCGATGAATCCGCAGTTCAAGACGATCTGGAGGTGGCCGGTGGTCAGCATCGCGGCGGTGGCCAAAGCGACCGCGAAGACCCAGCGCCGGTTCTCCCGGGCTTTTTCCAGCAAGATGATGAGGAGGGGGACATACGGCAGGCACAGCGCCACGACCTCGTTGGTCAACCAGGTCGCCGACACGCCGTTCAGCATCCAGACCGTGCCGGCCAGCAAGGCGGCGGATAGACCCAGGCCCAGGCGGCGGGCGAGCAGGAACATCATGATGCCGGCGGCCCACAAATGCAGCAGGATGCCGAGGTCGTGCGCGACCGGGGCGCTGGCCAGGAGAAACAAGAGAATTCGTATCGGATAGAAGAAGCCGCTCTGGCCATCCGCGAAGATGGGCACCCCGGACAGGTTGTGCGGGTTCCACAGGGCAAATTCACCCCGCTGCAAGGCATGGTGCAGCACCGTCTCGTCGGGATAGAAGATGAGAATGCCGTCCAGCAGGTCGAAGTTGTGGAGCGGGACCGACGGGTCGTACCAGAGCGGGGTTCGATACAAGAAATCGGCGGCCAGGAAGAATCGGCTGCCGAACAGGAACGGTGACCCCATGACGATGGTCACCAACAAGAAGAACGCCACCGCGGCCGCGGTGGCGTGCTTCCGGACCCAGGTCATCAAGCGTCTAGAAGCTGAGCATCTGGGTCGGCAGGAACTTGGGCAGGTGGCGCTGGCCCCACTCGCTCGAGCTGTAGAGCACGGAGCTCTGGCCGTTGGTACGAGGGTCGCGAGCCAGCGTCATCTTGAGGTCGATGTCGTCCTCGTCGGCTGGAATGCGCTCAATCCGATACTCACTGACGGCCTTGACGTTGTCGTGGAGGAAGGTGAACGTGATTTCCTTCTCATCTTCCTGGTGCGTCATCATCTCGAGGTGGACCTTGTAGGAAGACTCGGCCTGGATGTAGCCTCCGGCCAACTCTCCGTTCTCCCCTTGATGGTGCGACAACAGGTAGACCCGGAAGGGCTCCCGCTCGCTGTGCGGCATGTGATCGACCCACGGGCGATCCAATAGTTGGGCGGTATCCAGCGGGGTGAAGCGATCGGTAAACCACAGTCCCGATCCCACCAGCGCTGCAATGATGAGCAACCACCATACTCGGAGGATCTGTTTCATGCTTGCTCCTTTTCTGGGACCGAGGTCTTGGGCACCCCTCCGTCCTGCTTCAAGATGACGACCTGTTCTCCACCGGGAAGGCGGATGCCCTCCCGCCGGAAGGCCGTCCACAGACGGCGCAGCAGATCGCCCCTGGCCGCCGTGAACCCCTCGGTGGCGGCGTTGACGGACACGCCGATCTCCAGGTGCAGGCCGTCGGTGGCCAGGTCGGTCACCGAGACCGAGGGGGCCGGCGTGTCCAGCACCCAGTGGCTTTGCTTGACCTCGGTGAAGATGAGCCGCTCGAGTCCCTCCAGATCGACGTCCATGTCCACCAAGAGCGGCATCTTGATGCGGACGGTGGGGTCGTCGTGGGTCCAGTTGGTAATGCGCTTGGTGACGAGGTCGGCGTTGGGCACGATAATGGTCGTGTTGTCGGACGTCAAAAGCGTCGTGGCCCGGGCCTGGATGCGGCGAACTCGCCCTCGCACCCCGTCCACCTCGATGACGTCTCCCACCTGGATGGGGCGCTCCAAGAGCACCACCAGGCCGCTGATGAAGTTGTTGACGATGCCCTGCAGGCCGAACCCCACGCCGACGCTGAGCGCGCCCAGCATCACCGTGAGGCTGCTCAACTGCACGCCGACGGTTTCGAGCGCCACCAGCAGTCCGACGAACAAGGCGACGTAGTTGGTCAGTTGCCCGACTGCGTACTGTGTGCCGGGATCCATGTCGCCGCCGGACAAGAGGTGCCGGCCGACCACCGTGCCGAGCAGGTCGGAGCCCACCACCACGGTGGCCAGGGTGGCCAGGAAGACGATGACCGAGAAGGGCGAGACGTGGACGTTGCCCAGGCTCGTGGCGGGGGCGGTGGTCGTGAACCCGAGGGTGGCGAAAGCCTCGATCAGGCCGAAGACCCAGATGAGGGTGCGCACCAGCCCTCCCAGGCGCTCGCGCTGTCTCTCGCTGAGCCAGGTCAGACTCACCCGCGGGCTGACGATGATCCGCTGTGCTACCCGCGACACGACGAAGGCCGCCACCACCTGGAAGAAGAAGGCGACCAGCGTGACCACGGTCCACGCATCGCCGTGAAACACGATGACCGGGCGATCGACCTCGAGGCCGACCATGCGGCAGGCGGGCAGCACGGCCCCCAGGAACAGACCGAATTCGACCAGCCGGTGCAACGCCCGACGGTTGGCCGCCGGGATGTGCGGATCCAGCACTCGCCCGAGGGCCCGGCTGATGCGCCCAGCGACGAGAATCACCCCGGCGATCAGGAGAATGGCGAGAACGGCCGGGCCCATGAGCACGACGTGGCCCGCCAGATCGCCGATGGGCTGGGTCAGCCAGTCCACTCAGGTCTGGGAGGGCTCGACGGCCGGGTGTGTGGCGGGCTGGATGGAAACTGCTTCGAGGGCACCGGCACCGCCCGGTCGGCGCGCCCCCGGCAGGCTGAACGTAAAGCGGGCCCCCCCGCCCAGCTCGCTGTCGACCCAGATGCGGCCGCTGTGCGCCTCTACAATCTTGCGGGCCAGGTACAGGCCCATGCCCACGCCGTACGTCTTGCGAGTGTCCTCGGTGTCGAGGCGATGGAAGACCTGGAAAATGCTGCTCTGCTGCTGCAGGGGAATGCCGATGCCCTGGTCCTGCACGGAGACGTGCACGACCCCGTCGACCTCATCGTCGGTGCAGCACAGTCGGATCTCCCCGCCTTGCGGTGAGAACTTGACGGCGTTGCTCACCAGGTGCTGCAGGACATACTCCAGCCGATCGAGATCGCCCACCACGTCGCCCGTTCCCTTCCAGTCGACCTGGAAGGTATGCCGTTTCGACACCCCATCGTAGCGGCTGACCACCCGCTCCACCGCGGGACGCAGGTTGGTCTCCTGCAGGTTGAGTACCAACAGGTCGCTGGTCAATTGGGCGGCATGCAGGAGATCGGTGATGAGGTGGTTCAACCGGTCGGCCTCGGCCTCGATGATGCCCAGGAACTCTCGGGTGGCTTGCGGATTGAAGTTGGCCTTGGGGTGCATGAGGGTCGACACGCACCCCTTGATGGAGGTCAGCGGCGTCTTCAGCTCGTGGGTCACGGTGTTGAGGAGGTTCGCCCGCATCTCCTCGATCTGGCGGGCCTGGGTCACGTCGCGGAAGATGCTGACCACCTCCACGTGGCCGGCCCGATGGGTGCGGGCCTGGAAGGTCGCATTCATGGCGCTGCCGTCCGGCAGGCGCAAGCGCAACTCGTAGCCGGTCGCCTTCTCGCCGGCCAGCATGGCGCGCTTCACGTGGCAGCGGTCAGGCGTGCAGACCCGCACGCCGTCTTTGTCCCGACCTTCAAAGACCTCCCAGCAGGGGCGGCCGATGGCGTCCGCCGCCTTGCGCCCGGAGAGACGCTCGGCGGCGGGGTTGAACGAGGTGATGCGGAGGTCGGCATCCATGCCGTAGATGCCCTCGCCCATGCTCTGCACCAGCATGGTCGACCGATTGCGTTCGTCGACCACTTCGAAATAGAGCTGGATGTTGTGGACGACCACCCCAGCCTCTCGGCCGAGGGTGCCCAGCAGCCGCTTGATGTCGGCCGTGGCCAGGCTCTCGTCGGTGGTGAGAATCTCCAGTGCACCGATGACCCGCGTGCCAGCCCGCAAGGGCACGGCGGCGTAGAGCTGCCCTTCGCCCAGGGGCAGTCGGTCGGCCAGTTCAGGGGCCTCCTGAGGATGGGCCAGCACCAGCACCTCGCCGTCCCGGAGCGGCTGGTAGAGCTCATGATCCCGATACCGGGGGGTGTTGCGGCGGATCTTGTCCACCCCACCGTCCACGCCCCGAAAAGTCTTCAGTTGGGGCGGCCCGTCGGCGGGCAGCAGCCACAGGATGAGGCTCTGGCCGGCAAAGATCTGTCGGCATCGGTCGGCCAGGCCCTCCAGCAAGAGGTCGACATCCTGCAGACCGCTGAACGACTCGACAAAGCTGTGCAGGGTGTTGAGCTGTGCGACCCGGGCCTCCAGGATGGCGCGACTCTGGGCCAGCGCCCGGCTCTCCGCATGGGCGTTGGCCATGAGGCGAAGCGAGTCGGCCAGGTCTTCGGGCAGCTCGGCCTCCAGCAGGGCGCTGACCGGAACGCCCTGCGCGACCTGCTGGTTGAGGCGGGCCAGGGCTTCGTCCCGCCGGGCCAGCTCCCGCCAGTAGCGGCGCCCCAGCCAGAAGCCGCCGATGCCGAAGAGCCCGAGGAGCAGCAGCATGACCTCGGGCAGCACTTGCCGGTTCCAGTTGATGTCGGCCAGCACGATGAGCACGGGCAGGGTGGGGAGGAGCACAAAGGTCAGGAGCGTGCGGATCCGCAAGGCGGCCGTCGCTCGAAAACTCACGCCAGAGACTCCACCGTGATGTCGGTGTTGGTGTAGATGCAGATGCCCGCCGCAATGAGGAGCGACTCCTTGACGACCTCGGCGGGCGCCAGCGGGGTGTGCTTGAGCAACGCCCGGGCAGCGGCCAGGGCGTAGGATCCTCCGGACCCGATGGCCGCCACCCCGTCGTCCGGTTCGATCACGTCGCCGGTGCCCGACAAGACCAGCAGGTGCGTCTTGTCGGCGACGACCATGAGCGCTTCCAGCCGGCGCAGCATCTTGTCGGTACGCCAGTCCTTGGCGAGCTCGACGGCCGCCCGCATGAGGTTGCCCCGATACTCCTCCAGCTTGGCCTCGAACTTTTCATACAGCGTCAGCCCGTCGGCGGCGCTGCCGGCGAACCCGGCCAGTACCGAGCCGTTGCGCATGGCCCGAATCTTGCGAGCGTGGTGCTTGAAGACCACCTTGTCCAGCGTCACCTGGCCGTCGCCGGCCATGGCCACACCGTTGTCTCGTCGCACCGCCAGGATGGTGGTGGCGTGGAAGGTCATGATGGACATGCGACCAGGTCCTTTCCGAGGTCTGCCGTCTCCAGCCACGCCGTGAGGCTCTGGCGGGCTCGTTCGACGATAGCCGCCTGGCGGGCTTCTTTGTGTCGGATGGCCGTCGAGAGGGGCGGAAAGAGACCGAAATTGACGTTCATGGGCTGGAACGAGGCCGCTCTCGACTCGGTGAGATACCGCATGAGCGATCCGATACAGGTGTCCGAAGGCAGAGACACCATGGGCCGCTCCTGGGTCTGGCGAACCGCGTTGACGCCGGCCAGCCAGCCGCTCGCGACGCACTCGACATAACCCTCCGAGCCCACCAGGCAGCCCGCCAGGAAAAGCCCCTCGTGCCCTTTCAGCTCGTTGGTGGGGGCGAGAAAGGTGGGGGAGTTCACGAAGATGTTGCGGTGCATGACGCCGTAGCGGAGAAACTCGGCGTTCTCCAGGCCCGGCAGCAGTCGCAGCACTCGCCGCTGCTCGCCCCACTTCATGCGAGTCTGGAAACCGACCAGGTTGTACATGGTGCCTTCCAGGTTTTCGGCTCGCAACTGGACGCAGGCGTGCGGCACGGCGCCGGTCTTCGGGTCGACGAGCCCGACGGGTTTCATGGGACCGAAGCGGAGGGTGTCGCGGCCTCGGGCCGCCAGCTCTTCGATGGGCAGGCAGGACTCGAAGAAGCGAGGCCGGTCGAGGTCCTTGAAAGGCACCGTCTCAGCCTGGGTCAAGGCGGTCAGGAAGGCCTCGTACTGCGCCGCATCCAGCGGGCAGTTGAGATAGTCGTCGCCGTTTTTGCCGTAGCGAGAGGCGGCGAACAGCGCCTCATGCCGCAGGCTGTCGGTGGCGACGATGGGAGAGGCGGCGTCGTAGAAGTAGAGATACTCCTGTCCCAACAGCGTGGCCAGCGCATCGGCCAGCGGTGGGGAGGTCAGGGGACCGGAGGCGAGGATGACGGGGCGCCCGGGCGGAATCGCCGCGACCTCTTCTCGCACGATGCGAAGGTTGGGGAGGGCCTTCAGCCGTTCTTCCACCAGGGCCGAAAAGATCGCCCGATCGACGGCCAGCGCCTGCCCGGCCGGCACGGCACTGGCTTTGGCACAGGCCATCACCATGGACCCCAGCCGGCCCAGCTCTTCTTTGAGCAGCCCGGGCGCCCGGGTGGGATCCAGCGAGCCCATGGAGTTCGAACACACGACTTCGGCCAGTCCGTCGGTGCGGTGAACCTCGGTGGGCCGCGTCGGCCGCATCTCATACAGGGTCACCTGGAGCCCGCGTGAAGCGGCCTGCCAGGCGGCTTCGCTCCCTGCCAGACCTCCGCCTACGACCACCAGTTCTTTGCTCAAGGACACCTTTCCATGCGGCCCGCCAGAGCCGTCTTGTGCCTTTCGCCCCCTGTCGGTGCAGACCCTCCGATCAATTCAGCGACGGGCCGGCGCGGTAGTATCGGTTGGAGGGGCTGCGGCGGACCAGGCCTCGCATTTCCAACGACACCAGCGCGGACAGCACCTGCGAGGCGGGCAGGGCCCCCAGCTCCAGGCTGTCGGCACACGTCGGCGCCTGGCCGATCTGCTGGAGAACGTGCTGCTCGGCCGCCGTCAAAGGCGGGGTGGGGACCGTGCGCCCTGGGACCGGTGCGCTGCCCACCAGGTCTTCCGGTGCGGTGATGGGAGGCGCTCCCATGGTCAGCAGATGATGCGGCAAGGTCGAGTTTTTGTTGAAGATGGAGCCGGGCACGGCATACACTTCGCGGCCCTGCTGCAAGGCCCAATCGACCGTGTGCAGGCTGCCCGACGTCATCTGCCCCTCCACCACCACGATGCCATTCGATAGACCACTGATCAGCCGGTTTCGATACGGAAAGTTGTGGCCCATGGGACGGCTCTCGAACGGATACTGCGTGACCAGTGCCCCCCGGCAGGCCATGGCGTGCCGCAGAGCCTCGAGCTCGGCCGGATAGTTGACGTCGAGACCGCAGCCGAGGAAGGCCACCGTGCGCCCGCCGGCATCGAGGGCGCCCTGATGGGCACGGGCGTCGATGCCGCGGGCCAGGCCACTGACGATGCCCACCCCCGCGGCCGCCAGCCGGTGGCCGAAGTGCCAGGCGACCTCGCGCCCGTATTCGGAGGCCTGGCGGGCGCCCACGATGCCGATCCAGCGGGTCTCGGCCAGCCACTCCGCGCGCCCGCGCACGGCCAGTGCCAGCGGGGGGTGGCCGATGTCGCGCAGCGCGGCCGGAAAGAGCGGGTTGTCAAACCCCACCAGGACTGCCCCAATCCGTTCGGCCACTCGCACCTGCCGCCGCATGTCCAGCCGTTTGAGCGTATCTACCAGGCGGGCCGCAACATTGGACGGGAGGCCCTGTTTCTCCCACCCCTGGGGATCCAGCCCCAGCAACTCACGAAGGCCCAGCCGGTTCAGCAGGGGCCGCACCAGTTGGCTGAACCCCAGGGTGGCCAGATTCAAGCTCCACCATAATACGTCGTCCATGGTCGCACCTCATCATTGCAGGTCGATCCGTGGGCTC
>DASYBA010000812.1:0-4458 GCA_036501005.1 Candidatus Xenobia bacterium
TCTCCGATGCTGTGGCCGAGCACGGCCACCGGCTGGATGCCCCACGAGCGCCACAAGTCGGCCAGCGCCACCTCGAGGGCAACCAGGGCCGGCTGGGTGTATTGGGTCTGGTGGATGGCATCGTCGGATGCATCGCCAAACATGACCGACAGCAACGGTCGGGGCAGCAGCGGTTGCAGAATGGCGGCACAGCGGTCCAGCGTGGCCCGGAACACTGGCCACGCGTCGTACAGGGACCGTCCCATGCCCACGTACTGCGAGCCCTGACCGGTGAACAGGAACGCCACCGACGGGCCGGAGCCGGGTGCAGTGCCGCTCTGCAGGCCGGGGACGTCCGAGCCGGCGGCAAACGAGAGCAGCGCCGCAGCCGCCCCGGTTGGGGTTTCCGCCAGCAGGGCCAGGCGGTGCGAGAGGTGGCTGCGACCGCGGCCTGCCACGTGGCATACGTCTCGCAGGCGCAGCCCGGGATGGGTGCTGAGGTGAGATGCCCACAGCCCGGCCAGGGCCTTGAGACTTTGCGGGTCACGGGCCGAGAGGGGCAGAAAGTGGACCGAGGGAGAGGACACCGTTTCTGCCTCGGCCGTGGTCGGCGCTTCCTCCACCACGACGTGCGCATTGGTGCCGCTGATGCCAAAAGAGCTGACCCCCACCACCCGCCGGCGAGACGACGACGGCCACGGCGTCAACTGGGTGACGACCCGCACCGGAAGGTCGTCCCAGGGAATGTGTGGGCTGGGATGCTCGAAGTGCAGGCTGGGCGGAATCGCCTCATGCTGCAGGGCCAGCACCGCCTTGATGATGCCGGCCACCCCGGCCGCCGCCATGGTATGGCCCAGGTTGCTCTTGACGGCACTCAGCAGCACCGGCCGATCGGTCGCCCGGCCCTCACCGAGCACCGCCGCCAGGGCTTGGACTTCGATGGGATCGCCCAACGGCGTCCCGGTGCCGTGGGCTTCGACATAGTCCACTTCGTCGGGAGACACCCTCGCATTCGCCAAGGCGGTGCGGATGACGGCTTCCTGGGAGGGGCCGTTGGGGGCCGTCAGGCCGTTGCTGCGCCCATCCTGATTGACGGCCGACCCCTGCAGCACGGCCAGGACGGCATCGCCATCGCGCTGGGCGTCCGACAGGCGCTTGAGCACCAGCACACCGCACCCGTCGCTCCACACCACGCCGTCGGCCGACGCGTCGAAGGTCTTGCAGCGGCCGTCGGCGGCCAGCCCTCGGACCTGGCTGAAGTAGACGTCGAGCCAGGGGGTCAGCACGACGGTCACCCCGCCGGCCAGGGCCAGATCCGACTCGCCCGATCGCAGGCTGGCCATCGCCAGGTGCACCGCCACCAGCGAGCTGGAGCAAGCGGTGTCCAGCGTCAGGCTGGGTCCCTGCAAGCCCAGCAGGTAGGACAACCGCCCGGAGGCCACGCTCGGCAGGCTGCCCAGCCCGGACCAGGCGTCCACGCCGCGCCAGTTCTGCAGGTTGCCGTACTCCTCCAGCATCAAGCCGAGGAAAACCCCGGTCTGGCTGCCGGTGAGACGGTCGGGCGGACAGCCGGCGTGTTCCAACGCCGCCCACGCCACCTCGAGCAGGATGCGCTGCTGCGGGTCCATGGTGGCGGCTTCGCGGGGGGGGATGCTGAAGAACGGGGCATCGAACCGATCGATGCCGTCCAGGAAGCCACCCCAGCGAGTGTTGCTCATGCCCGGTTTGCCCGCCTCCGGATCGTACACGGCGTTCGCATCCCAACGATCGGCGGGCACTTCCGTGATGGCGTCGACGCCCTGGCTGATGGCGGCCCAGAACGACTCGGCGTCGTGGATGCCGCCCGGATATCGGCACCCGATGCCAATGACGGCAATCGGCTCGTGGTCGGTGCGAACCTGCGCGGCGATGGCGCGGGGCGCGGTGGGTTTGGCCAGGGCAAGCTGCCCCAGCAGGTAGTCGGCCATGGCTTCGACCGTCGGATAGTCGTAGGCCAGCGTGGCGGGCAGCGAACGGCCCACGACCGCCGCCAGGCCGTTGCGCAGCTCCACCGCCATGAGCGAATCCAGGCCCAGCTCCTTGAGCGGCCGCGAGGTGCCCACGTCGCTGGCGCTCTGCAGCCCGAGGACCCGCGCGAGTTGGGCCTGCACAGCCTGGATCACGATGGGACGCCGCTGGTCTGGCGCCGTCGCTTCCAGCCGGTTCAGCAGGTTGGAGAAGGTCGCTGCCTTGCGAGGCGCTGCCGTGCCCGGCATGACCTCGCTGAGCCAGGTCGGGACTGTAGACCCCAACCAGGTGCGCATGGCTTTCCAGTCGACGGGCAGAACGGCGATGGCGCCGCCTCGCCCCGCCACCATCTCGAGCACGCGCATGCCCGGCCCGGCTTCGATCAGCTCCAGACCCTGGGTGGCCAGCCGCTGTCGGTGGCTGGCTTGCAGGTTGGCCGCCATGCCCCCGCTCGCCCACGGACCCCAGTTGATGGACACCGCCGGCAGCCCACGAGCTTGCCGATACTCGGCCAGACTGTCCAGAAAGGCGTTGGCGGCCGCGTAGTTGGCTTGTCCGGCGTTCCACCAGAGCGACGCCGCCGACGAGAACAGCACAAAGAAATCCAGGGCCAGGTCCTGGGTGGCCTCGTGCAGCGCCCAGGCGCCCGCAGCCTTGGGGGCCAGCACCGCCTCAAAGTCTTCCCACCGTTGCTGCGCCAGCATGCCATCCCGCAGCACGCCCGCACAGTGCACCACCCCTCGCAACGGATGGGCGAGACTTGCCACCAGCGCCCGGAGGTCAGTCGAACGGGAAACCTCAATGGTTGCGCCTTGCGACGCCAGCCAGGCGCGTTCTTCTTCGCCGGGGTCGCGGCGGCTGGTGATCACCACGTGCCGAGCGCCGCGGGCGACCAGCGAGGCGACCACCAGCCGGCCCAGCGCTCCCAGACCGCCGGTGACGAGATAGCTGGCGTCGGCCCGAATCGCCGGCCCGGGGGGCGGCGCTTGCGCTCGCACCAGCCGGGCGACGTACCGTTGCCCGGCCCGCCACGCCACCTGGGTCTCCGAGTCAGCCGCCGACACCTCGGCCAGGAGGTCCTCTCGCGCGGGCCCATCCAGATCGACCAGGTGGCAGTGAAGATCCGGCAGCTCTTGCATGATGGCCCGGCCCAGACCCCAGATCGGAGCCGCTGCCGGCACCGGCACTTCGCCCGTCACCGACCACGCCCCGCGAGTCACCAGCCACAGGGGCGCCGGCCGATCCTTCAAGGCCAAAGCCAGGTGCAGCGTGCCGCCGCACAGCCTGGCCTCGGTCTCGAGGAGGGGCTCGTCCGCCGCCGGCGACGACCACTCGCAGATCACGCCTCGCAGATCGCCCGCCTCGGCCAGGACGCGCACGAAGTCCTCCGGCGCCGCCGTCACGACTTCCGCCCCGTGGGCCCGCCAGAGGGCGGCCAAAGACGCGGCCTCGCCTACCAGGAGCCAGCGGCCTTCGAGGCGTCCGGCCGACACCGGGGCCGCACGCCACGCCAGGTGGTAGAGCCACTGGTCGGTGCCCGCCGGTCGCAGGAGCGCCGCATCGACCTTCTTGATCTGCACCGAATCGAAGCGAGCCACCGCTTCGCCGGTCGGGGTGTAGACCTGCACCCGGGCCGACACCACCTCGCCGTCCACCGTCTGCTCGTAGTGCACCCAGACCCGCTCCGGCAAAGGCTGGAACAGGACCATGCCGGACAGGCTGAAGGGAATGTAGAGCGCGTTCGACTGGAGCCCCAACAACATCGGTTGAATGATGGCGTCAAGCTGGGCGGGGTGCGCCCCAAAGCGATGGGGCTCGTCGGCCCGCAGGACCACTTCGGCGAACATCTCGCCGGCGCCCACCCCGAGTCGCTCCACGCCCTGCAAGGCCGGGCCCAGGGACAACCCCAGGGTGCCCACCTGCGCATAAGCTTGCTCAACGTCGCGAAGGTCCGGGCAACGCGCCTCCACCGCCGCACGATCCACCGCGGCCGGGACGGTCGCGGCGGCCCGCAGGGTTCCACTCACGTGCTGCTCCCAAGACTCCCCCGCCTGGCTGAAGACTTCGAACCGGGCGGCATCGGGACCGTCCCGCACGACATTCACGTGCAGGCGCCGACGCTCACGGTCCCTGAGCCGCAGCGCCGACCGGAAGACGACGTCCTCGACCGTGTGCGGACCGTCTCCAAAGAGCTGATCCGCCAGCGCCCACGCCATCTCGATATAGGCCATGCCGGGCAGGACCACCTGGCCGGCCAATCGATGATCGTCCAGGAACGGGAAGGTTTCGGGAGACACCATGGTCTCGTACACCCCCCCGGTCGGCGTGGTCACCTGGTGTCGCAACAGCGGATGGCTATCGGCCGCAACGGGGTCGTCGGTAAAAGAGACGTCCAGCCAGTAACGGCGGCGCTGCCAGGGATAGGTCGGCAGCTCGATGCGGGCACAGGGGTAGGGCGTATCGAAACCCCGC
>DASYBA010000813.1:0-2672 GCA_036501005.1 Candidatus Xenobia bacterium
CCCGTGGAGCTGATCGACACCGCGGGTCTTCGGCCCAGCACTGATTTCATCGAGTCGCTGTCGCAATCGCTTGGCCGAGGGCAGGCGGAGCAGGCCGACCTGGTGTTGCTGTGCCTGGAAGGAGGTGTGGTATCGGTGGCCGAGGAATCGGCCCTGCTGGAGCGAAAGCAGCCGCCCGTGCAGGCTCTGGCGACCAAGAGCGACCTCAGCGCCCCTCCGCCCGGAGGGCCGGCGGTCAGCGTCGTCACCGGCGAGGGCCTGGCGGAGCTGCGCGACCTGCTCGGCGAATGGGCCCGAAACCTGAGTCAGCCGATGCTGGCGCCAAGCCTGAGCCGCTGCCGGCACCATGTCGAGGGGTGTCTGAAGAACCTGCGCCAGGCCCATTCGCTGGTGCTGTTCGAGGAGCCGGCCGAGCTGCTCGCCCTGGAGCTGCGCGAGGCCCTGCAGCAGCTGGGGGAAATGGTCGGGGCGGTGTACACCGACGATTTGCTGGATCGGATCTTTAGCCGCTTTTGCATTGGCAAGTAACGCATTCGACGGACTTACTTGACGATAGACCTTCAACGGGAGAGTGAACCATGCAGACGCTGAATCTCGATGAGGCCCAAGCCCATTTGCGGGAGATCGTGGCCGGGCTGCGACCGGGCGAAGAGGTTGTGTTGACCGACAATGGCCAGCCGCTGGCGATGCTGGTGAAAGCGCCCCGGACCAGTTGGCCGTGCCAGGCCGGTTCCGCCAAGGACAAGCCGCACTGGATGGCCCCGGACTTCAATGCGCCGCTCGATGAGTTCAAGGAGTACATGGAGTGACGCTGCTACTCGATACCCACGCCTTCCTCTGGTTCGTCTGGGACGACCCGCAGTTGAGTGCAACTGCCAAGGCACTTATTGAAGATCCGACCAACCGGAAGTTGCTAAGCGTGGCTTCCTGTTGGGAGATCGCCATCAAGACGGGGAACGGCAAGCTGACGCTGGACGCACCCGCGGCGGTCTTCATCCCCCGCGAACTCGCGAACAACGGGTTTGACTTGTTGGCAATCACGCTCGCCCATGCAACTGCTGTTGAGACGCTGCCACAGCACCACAAAGACCCCTTCGACCGGCTCTTGATCGTCCAGACCCAGATCGAGGGAGTTTCAATTGTGAGTGTGGACGTGGCGTTTGATCCCTACGGGGTGGCTCGACTGTGGTGATCCAGTCTGTCTCGAGGGCACACCGACTCGGCACTTGCTGTGCCTACCAACATCGCATTTTCCCCACGGCGCGGTAACCTCGGGAGGAGATTGAAAATCAGCCCTGCGAGGGACAGACCATGTCACGAACAAACCACACAAACACCAGGAAAACCACGAAGACTGGTGGGAAGCGCAAAGGGAAGGTCAGCATCAACACGGTGGCCGAACTGAAAGAGGCCCTGCAGCGCGCCGAGGGGGTGCTGATGTGGCTCTCGGTCGTGGGGGATGGGCTGGTCGGCGTCCATCTCGACGTGTCCAAGGAGCAGCTGCTGGAAAGCCTGTGGCTGGACAATCCTGACTGGACACGCGACGACGATCCTGTCATCAACGTCGTCATGGATTATGGTGAGAAATGCCTCTACATTGGAGGGTGAAGGCCAATGTCCGGTGAGCCCCCACCGTCAGGTGGGGGAGAACATGAAGACTCCCCCATCTAACGATGGGGGCTCACCGGTCGCTGGGGCTCACCCATCGGGTGTTCGTTCTCGCGTTTCACTTCTCCCCCACCTGACGGTGGGGGCTCGCCTTGCGCTGGAGGATGGCCAGCACCTGGTCATGCACCAACCCGTTGCTGAGCAGCACGTCGGGCTCGTGGATGGAGGTGTCGCCACACCAGTTGGAGAAGCGGCCGCCCGCCTCCTCGACCAGCGCCTTCACCGCCGCCACGTCCCAGGAGTGAACGCCGTACTCGACCATGAACTCGCCCGAGCCCTGCGCCACCAGCAGATGGCCGTAAAAATCGCCGAAGCCGCGCTGCTGAGATGTCCGCCGGACCAGCTCCACGAAGGTGTCCTCGTGGCCAGCCTTGCTGAACCACGACAGGCTGGAATAGAACATCAACGAATCGTCGAGGGTGGCCCGCTGCGAGACGCTGATGCGGCGGTCGCCCCGGTAGGCGCCGTCGCCGCGCAGGGCGCGGAAGGTCTGGTTCAGGGCGGGCACCTCGATGACGCCAGCAATCTGCTCGTCCTTGTACTCCAGGCCGACCAGCACCGCCCAGATCGGCACGCCGCGGACGAAGTTGCGCGTGCCATCGACCGGGTCGATGATCCAGCGAAACCCGGTGGTGCCGTTGACGTATCCCGACTCCTCGCCCAGAAAGCCGTCGCCGGGGAACTTGCCCAGCAGGGTGGAGCGCAGCAGTTGCTCGCCCTCGCGATCGGCCACGGTGATGGGGCTCTGGTCCGACTTCCACTCGACGTTGACGGCGGCGTCGAAGTAGCGCAGGGCCAACTGCCCGGCTTGGCGGGCAACGTCGATGGCGGCCTCGTAGCGGGAACGCCACTCGGGGTTCATGAGGCAGGTCTCCAATGGTGAGAGGGCAACACCGTGGGGTCATTATCGGGAGCAGCAGAACCCCAGGCTAGAATGTCACGAGAAACTTGCCGGGTCGGAGGTCGTACCTGGATTCCCAGTGCCGAAGCGGGTCCCCGAAACG
>DASYBA010000814.1:0-15386 GCA_036501005.1 Candidatus Xenobia bacterium
ATTGCCGACGGTCAACGCGGCATCCTTTGGACGACCCACAACATGCACGAAGCCAGGGAGGTCTGTGATCGGGTCCTGTTTCTATCGAAGGGGCGCATCCTGTTGGAGGGAGATCCGCGCACCCTGCCCGCCGAGCACGACAAGCGGGACCCACGGGCTCCCGCCGTCGTATGTGTTCGAGACGTTGCGGGATCTGCTGGCAGGGGTCCCGACCCATCCCCTGGTGGTGCTGGGCAGCATGGGGCTGTCTCTTCCTTATATAGGGCTGGGTACCACGCTCTTCGGGACAGTCTACAGGCATGCGCTGAGAACCGGTCTCATCGCTCGGTACAGCGCGGAGAGCGTGAGCTAGCCCTGGAGGGAGGGGCCCTGCGGCGCGGAAGGCACGGGCGTGGAACTGCCGGAGCCAACTTCTACTCGTGTCGTCCAGATCGGCGTGGTGCGGGCGTGCTGCCGGGTGGCCTCGCCCTGTATCGGTATCGCGGGCACGGCGACAGGTGGGTCCGCCACGGTTATCCCCCCCTTCTGTCGGAAACATCTGCATCTGTTCGAAGGGTGTTACGCGCCAAAAATAGTTGAAAAATTTTCTCGATACTGGCAGGCTTCGAAAAGATGAGAGCGAAGGGTCCTGCACAACATTGATGCAACCGGGGGTTCGCAGCCGCCCGTTGATAGCCGGGTTGTAGCCGGGTCCAGGGCCGGCGAAACTTTGAGGAGGGTCCTTATGACCGATATTCCCAACGGAGAACCAGCAAATCTCGAAGCCTTCGCCGGCATCAAGGTCGTCGGTGTCGGTGGCGCCGGGTGCAACGCGGTGTGCCGCATGATTGCCACTGGACTGAAAGGTGTCGAATTCATCGCCGTGAACACCGACGCACAGGCCTTGTTCCTGTGCGATGCCGACCAGCGCATCCACATTGGCGGCAAGGCCACCCGTGGGCTGGGCGCCGGCGCCAATCCTGACGTCGGCCGGGCGGCCGTGGAAGAGAACACCAAGGAGATTTCAGCCGCGGTCGAAGGCGCTGACCTGGTCTTCGTGGCGGCTGGCATGGGCGGAGGCACGGGCACCGGCGCCGCCCCCGTCGTCGCCGAGCTGGCCAAGAAGGCGGGCGCCTTGACGGTGGGCGTCATCACACGGCCCTTTAGTTTTGAAGGGCGCATGCGCAGTCAACTGGCTGAAATGGGCATTGCCCGCCTCGCTGAGAAGGTCGATGCGCTCATCACGATTCCGAACGATCGCCTGCTGCGCGTGGTCGACAACCGTCGGACCAGCATCCTCGACGCTTTCCGGGTCGCTGACGACGTGCTTCGACAGGGTGTGCAAGGGATTTCCGACATCATCACGGTGCCCGGCATCATCAATGTCGACTTTGCCGATATCCAGGCCATCATGGCCGAAGCGGGTTCCGCACTGATGGGCATCGGGACCGGACGGGGCGACGGAAGAGCGGTGGCGGCTGCCCGGGCGGCCATTCTCAGCCCGTTGCTGGAGACGTCGATTGACGGCGCCCGGGGCGTGCTGTTCAACATCACCGCATCGCCCGACCTGGCCCTGTCGGAAGTCAGTGAAGCTGCGGAGGTCATCTCTCAGGCGGTAGATCCGGATGCCCGCATTATCTTCGGCGCGGTCATCGACGACCGGTTGCAAGACGAAGTGCGCATCACCGTGGTCGCCACCGGGTTCACACACCCCTCCATTTCCGGTGACGATCGACGAGCGTTCGAAGAGCGGCCGACCGTGTTGCAGCAGACGCTGGCGGTGCCCAACTTCAACTTCACGCCCCCCGTCGTCAGCGCCAAGATGGACGAGTTGGATACGCCCGCCTGGCTCCGCAAGGGCCGCTTCTCCAAGAACTCGGATCTGATCGGTCCGGGGTAGGGTCGCTCGGGTGCACTGTCCCTATTGCACCAGTGACGATTCCAAGGTCCTCGACTCCCGCCTGACGGAGGAAGGCTCATGCATTCGCCGTCGGCGGGAGTGTGTTTTATGTAGCCGCCGTTTCACCACCTATGAGCGCGTCGAGGAGATGTGGCCGGTGGTGGTCAAGAAGGACCAACGGCGGGAGCGGTTCGAGCGGCGCAAGCTGTTGAGCGGGATCGACAAAGCCTGTGAGAAACGTCCGGTCAGCCCCGAGCAGAAAGAGGCCCTGGTCATGGCTGTCGAGCAGGACATCCGCAGCCGGGGCGAGTCGGAGATTTCAACTCGCGACCTGGGCGAGATGGTCTTGCATCACCTGCGGGACCGGGATGCCGTCGCCTATATCCGCTTTGCCTCGGTCTACCGGGAGTTTGAGGATCTGGACAGCTTCCTGCGGGAGCTCAAGCGCATCGAGGCGGAAGGTCCCCGGGCAACCTGAAGTTCATAGCCCGTTTACATCCGTGCAACGGGCTGTTAACAAGCGTTGGCTACCATGGGGGTCATGAACGGAGTGACACCCATCAGGCCCACGCCGGCCCTCAAGGCGGCCACGCCAAGACAGGGCGACAGCGGTGCACCGGTCGATTCAGTGGTTCTCTCGGGCGCATCGTCCGTCACGGCCTCAAGAGCCGGCGGCTTCGTCCCGGTCGAAAAGGACGGCTGGATCCAGACCCAGGTACCGGGCATCAAGCTCAAGGTGGGTCCCATCTCGTCGTTGACCCCAGAACTGGTTCTGTCGCACAAGACCCTGCCCGAAATTGTGGCAGGACAGGCGGGGCCCGATACGCTCATTGTGACCGACCAGTTCAACTACCCGGCTCTCAAAGATTTAGGGGGCGCCTGCGTCAAGGTTCATGCCGGGACGCCCGAGCAGGTGGCCGAGGTGCGCCACTTGCCCAATTTCGATAGCTATTCGAAGATCCTCGGGGTGGGCGGTTGTCTGGCCCTGGACATTGCCAAGGCCGCCGCGGTCGACGGCCAGCACCTGAAGGTCATTCCCACCGTCTTGTCGACGAATTGCATCACGAAGAACCGCAGCGTCATCGGCGACGGGTTGGATGCTTTCTCCTATCGAACCGGCACCCCGGAGCAGGTCATCGTCCCGCTCGACGACATCGCCGCCCAGCCAGAGCTGACGCGGTCGTTCTGGTCGCAGTCTGGTTTTGGCGACTTCCTCTCCAAGATCAGCGCCATGGTCGAGCAGTTGGATGCCAAGGGGCGGCCCGCGACGCCGAACGAGATGCGCCGGGTGGATCCGGAAGTGGTGGACGGCCTGCAATGGATCAACGAGTCTTTCACCGGCTATCATGCCCCGGAGCTCGCGCACCTGGCGGAATTGGCGCATGATGCAGGGGTGAAGGTTCTCAGCTCGCCCAACAACGACATCAGTATCGGCGGAGAACACAAGTTCTACAAGGCCATGATGGACCTGGACCCCAAGCTTCGATACGGACCGACCCACGGGCAAGTGGTGGCCATCGGCACGCTGGTCACGGTGGCGGCCTATGCAGAAAACACGGGAGACGACCATCTGTACGGCGAGGTTCGAGGGGCGTTCGACAAGCTCGGAATACCCACAAGCTGGGGCCAACTGGAGGCATTGGGGGTCAACCGCAACGTGATGGAAAAGACGCTCGACCGCCTGGCCCAGCCTGACATCAAGAAGAGCTACCTGGGCGAGTATTTCAAGACCCACGACATGTCGATCCTGGACCGAGTCTTCGGCTAGCGGCGGTCAGAACAGCTCTTCGAGCACCGTCACGACCCGGTTGAGCACGTTCTTCACCTTGGAGGCCGACTTCTTCTCCTTCGTCCCATGGGTCGACAACGCGTAGCCGTACATCAGAAGGCCTGCTGCCGAACTGAACGGGGGCTGTCGAATGGCGCCTGGGAACCAGGCGGTCTCCGGGCGGCCCACCCGCACCGGGAGCTCCAAAGCCTGGCGGCCCAGCGTGTGGACCTCTTGCAGGAGCGATGTGCCCCCGGTGAGCACCACCCCTGCCACCCGGGTGCCCCGCTTGGCGGCCTTGTCCATTTCCTTTTTCAACCACTCGAAGATGTCCATGAGGCGCAATTCGATAATCTCGGCGATGTCGTGCAGCGAAACCTGCTGCGTTTCAGAATCCGATAGGGTCATGGCATCGACGAACGCGTCGTCACGCACCATGTCCGGAACCGCTACGCCGTGTTCGATCTTGATACGCTCCGCCTCGGCGGGGAGCAGCTTCAGCGCCAACTGGATATCCGAGGTCACGTGGCCCCCGCCCACCGACAACACCGCCGTGTGGGCGATGTGACCGTTGCGAAAGATGGCCAGGTCGGACGTGCCCGCCCCGATGTCGACGACGGCCGTGCCCAGGTCTTTCTCGTCGTCGTGCAGCACGGCGAGGCCACTGGCGATCGACGACGCCACCATGCCAGCCGGCCCGACCTCGAGTTCTGCGCCTTCCAGGCACTTCTTGATGTTCTGCAGATAGGTGGTGCCCCCGGTGACGATATGGGTCTCGACCTCCAGGCGCAGGCCCGACATACCGACCGGGTTTCGAATGCCGTCGTGTCCATCGACAATGAACCCGCAGGGAATGACGTGAATGACCTCCCGCCCGGTGGGAATGCCGACGGCTCGGGCATTGTCAATGACACGGCGCACGTCGCCATCGAGGATCTCCTTGCCGCCATGAGCAATTGCCACGGTGGCTCGACTGTTGATGGAGCTGATGAAATCACCAGACAGGCTGACAAAGCATTGGCCGATGGTCAGCCCGGCCTGATTCTCCGCCTCGCCGACGGCCTTCCGAATAGCTTGGGTGACCTCGTCGATATCGACAATAGCGCCCCGCTTGATGCCCCGATGGGTCGCCCACGCTCTGCCGATGACCGACAGGTTCTGCTTCTGCAATATCTCTCCGATGAAACACGTCACCTTGGAGGTTCCCAGGTCGAGGGCAGCGATGAAGTCTTGTTTAGGCACGGCAGGCTCCTATCTGGAACAGAGGTACAGGGCAGTTCATGCCCAGAAAAGCTTCATGTGGGCGGAACGGATGGGGGTTCCGGCACCGGATCCGAGCGGCCGAGTAGATCCCGTCGGATGTACGCCAGGTTCTGGAAGATTCGAACACCAAACGTCACCACGGCCGCCAGGTACAGGTCGACCCCCAGCCTATCGCCCAGGAAGGTCAGACCGGCCGCCAACAGGGCATTGGTGATGAAACCGGAATAGAAGATGGATGTGTCGAACTTCTTTTCGATACCCGATCTCGCACCACCCAATACCGAGTCAAGACCGGCAAGAAAGGTGGCCGAGACATACTTGGAATAGATGAGAGGCAGCTCGAACGGGACGTACAGCCCCAGCACCATGCCCACCAGGAGCCCGACAATGATCCACACCTAGGGCTTCACCCCCGGGGCCGGCGACACGCCGACATCGGCGTCGGTGGCCGGCTGGAGATAACGGAACGACGACGCCCCCTTGAACTCGGGCAGCACCAGCGGACGATCCGACCGGGTAATGCTGATGCGGACGCCCATCTTCACCTGGTTTTCCATGTTGTTGATCACGCCGCCCGGCATACGGAGGGCGGTCTCCAGGGTGCGCGGATCGCCAATGGCCCGGATGACGTACGGCGGGGCCAGGCGCACGGTATTGACCAGCACGGTGGGGCCTACGCACCGAACCGAGCTGCTGGTCGCCAGCCGCTGGTCGTTGACCGCCACCCCCTCGGCTCCAGCAGCCCACAGTTCATTGACAAAGGCCTGGATGTCGAGGTCGTGGATCAAGAAGAAGTACGGGTCGTCGTTGGGCCCGGGCGTGCGCGGAGAATCGTTGAGCTCCACCTCCACGCCGGGCCCCTTGACCGGCACCAGACCTGCCAGCATGCGGGCCCGACCCAGGTCGTCCTTGAGGCCTTGGACCAGCGCCTGATCGCCGGAGTGATGCGCGGAACCCTCCATTCGCTGCAACTGGTCCCGGGTCTCCTTGAGATCGGCGAGCAGCTTGTTACGATCCGTTTCCAGATAACGAACACCCCTGGACAACTCCTCATTGTTGCTCTCCAGTGACTTGACCATGCGCTGGAGCTGATCCGACTGGCGAAACAAGGGAAAATCCACACTGCGCTGAGTCTTGAACTGAACGGTGATCAGCATGCCCAGCAATACGCAGGCAATCGTGACCGGAAACTGCCAGGCGTCGCTGCCAGCGACCCTTGGGCTCGCCGGTGTGCCTACCGCTGGCTTGCTGCCCAGCAACATCACCGCCGGAGAGCGGACGACGCAGCGCCGGCCTTGGCCGGGCGACCGGGGGCAAGGGCCACCTGACGATCCTGCACGATGGCGCCACGGCTCACTGGATGAGCTGCGCCGGGCGTGGTTGCCGCCGGATAGCGAATGGCCGGATAGGCAAACCGCAAATCTACATAGTCGACCGGGCGGTGCTCCCGCTCGATTCTTTGACAAAGCATACGCAGAACTTCAACCTGCAACTCCCGCTCCGGAGTTCCGATGCGCACCAGGGTCGGTTTGCCCACCAAGGGGGTGACGAAGGACACTTGACCCATGGGGTCGACCTCAAAATATTCAATACGGTTGCCGCATGCCTGCCGAAGGACCGGGGCCCAGGCCAGCACCTTGTCGATAGCCAAGGTGCCCATATGCTTGTGGATGCGAAGCGGCCGTTGCACCAGGATGCGGGGCAGCCGGGTCTTGTCGGCCCCTGCCACCCTCGATAGCACCAGTCCTGCCGAGTCTACGGAGTACCAGGCCAGGTTCCTCCACCCGCCGGCACTGAGGGTGGGGCGTGCGTCATCCAAAGCGACAACCGCGACGGGATGCCGCTCCGTCACCCTGACCAACAGTTCGCCCGGCCACCGCAAGCCGACCTGAGCTTGTTGTACCCACAGCATGTCTTCGACCCGGCTCTGCACCGCGGGGAGCGAGAGTTCCGTCAGGTGGGGCGCCTTGTCCCACTGCAGTCCGGTGGCCCGGGCCACGTCGACCGCTTTTACCCGCGTATTGCCGATCACCGTGAGGTGATGAATTCGAAACCGATCGGAGTAGAAAAACATGGCCTGGGCCAGGAGAAACACCAGCAGCATCTGGATCTTGCGACCGGTGGTCAGACGATGGATGCCGGAAATCTTGGATTTGGATCGGCGTCGGTTCATCGCCCGACCTGGACCGCCGCACCCGGCAGCGGTTCTTCATGCCCACCTCGCCGAGAACGCTGCTGTCGCTGGCAGGCCCACTCGATCTGCATGCGCACCACGTCATGGAAAGGCAAGCCACTCTTGGCGCACGCTTCGGGATAGAGACTGGTATCGGTCATGCCTGGCAAGGTATTCGCTTCCAGCACGAAAAGCTCGCTTTGTTCGGCTTCCTCCGGCCGACCGGTCGGGGCCACGGGTCGAGTCACGATCATGTCCACCCGCGACATGCCGAAACACCCCAGGGCCCGGTGCGCACGCACCGCCAACTCGCCCGCCCGCCGCAGGATATCGGCATGCAGGCGCGCGGGCAAGATGTGCTCGCTTCCCCCCGTTCGATATTTGGTGTCGAAGTTATAGAAGCCGCCTTGCGGCACGATTTCGATGACCGGAAGCGCCTGGAGCTGATCGTTGCCCAGCACGCCTACGGTGATTTCCATGCCGGGCACGAACGCCTCGACCAGTATCTCGTGGCCATATCGCAAGGCAGTCTGGCACGCGCTCGGCAGCCCGGCCGGCTCGCGTACGATGCTCATGCCGATGGTCGACCCGCCCTCGCAGGGTTTGACGACTACGGGCACTTCCAAGCCACGCCGACGCAGGCGTTCCACCACGTCGCCATCCATATCGGCTTCGGTCCACGTCACCCAGGGAGCCGTAGGAATGCCCTCCAACTTGAAGATGCTCTTGGCCATCGACTTGTGCATGGCGAGCGCCGAAGCCAGCACACCCGAACCGGTATAAGGCAGCTCCATGAATTCGAGCATGCCCTGCAACGTGCCGTCTTCGCCGAGGGGACCGTGGGTCGCCAGGAAGACGGCCTGCACGTTCGCCTCTCGCAGGTGCGTGGCCAGGCCAGGTTCGGCTTCGAACGTCACGACGTCATACCCGGCCTGCTGCAGGGCTGCCATCGCGTTCTTGCCCGACGCCCTCGAAACGCCTGCCTCCGGAGACCGTCCGCCCATTACCACTGCCACCTTCATGTGCGCACCTCCGAGGCCTCGCCTCTCGTCTGAGTATCCGTCCGGTGGCTTCTGCCCGCTGCCATGGAATCCTGTCACTCCAAGCCGATTTGAGCCACCGATTTTGAAAATTTTTCTAAGGCCGGCGGAAGCGATACAGCAGCCAGGGGGGACTGTCAGGGTGAAGAAGACCCGATGGTGCAACGGCCCCCCCGCGATCTGCCCCGCCACGTTCCGCCGGCCGTGCTGCTGGCCCTGGCGCTGGTGTTCTTCGGGCCCACGTGGCTGGGCCGCATCCACCTCGAGACGGACGCCTACGGATGGTTCTACCCGTGGCGTGCGCAGCGGGTGGGCTCGGACAGTGGGGCCTGCGTGCCCCTGGCCAACTCGGAATTGCTGGATCCGCTGCTGATTTACGCGCCCCAAGACCGTCTGCTGAACGCGAGCCTCAAACAAGGCACGCTGCCTTTATGGGATCCATACAGCTTTTGCGGTCACCCTTTCCAGGCGGTCGGGCATCCCAGCATGACCTATCCACCGCGTCTTCTCTTGCACGGCCTGCTGCCTCCCTTGGCCGCCCGTGAAGCCAGCCTGTTCTTGCACATGCTGGCCTGTGGCATGGCCATGTACCTCTGTTTGCGGGGGCTGCGACTGTCCCGCCTGGCCAGCCTGCTCGGCGGCATGACCTGGATGCTGGGGGGCTATCCGCTGACTTACCTGGAATTCGAGTATGTCGAAATCGTCGGGGCCCACGTGCCCCTCATCTTCTGGCTGGTAGACCGGGTGATCGCTGAAGGCAGCGCCCGCTGGGTTGCGGCTTTGGCCCTGGCCATGGGGTCGCTGCTGCTGGCTGGCCACTGGCAGTACGTGACCTATGGGATGATCGCCTGCGGGGCCTGGATGGCGTATCGAACGGTCACCCACGCACGCGGGGGGGGAGGCTGGCAGGCGCTCCGCTTGTTGGTCCTGGCCTCCATGGGGGCCCTCCTGATCGGAGCGGTCCAGGTGTGGCCGTCTCTCCAGCTCATCCTGGACAGCCCTCGCCCGTCCACCAGTCTGGATCAAATGTTCAACGGCGCCCGCTTTCTGCCTGAGAACCTGCTGACGCTGTGGCTATCGGACGCCCTGGGGCACCCCGGGCACGACTTCTTTCTCACGCCGATCCGGAGCGGCGTGCAAAACTATCGCGAGCTGTGCGGGTACGTCGGCTTCGTGCCTCTGGTGCTGGGGCTCCTGGCCCTGTACCGACCCCGCGGCCCCATCATCTTCTTCTCCGTCATGGCCCTCCTGGGACTGCTCTATGCCATGGGCAATCCCCTGGCCACCTGGCTGTATTACGTCCTGCCGGGGTTCAAGACGTTCACCCCGGTCCGCACCATCTTCTTCTACGCCCTCAGCCTGCCGGTGCTCGCGGCCTTCGGCCTCCAACGCGTCTTGGATGGCGAGGTCGGCGTGGGGGCCATTCGCCTCGCGCTGGTCTGGTGGGCGGCGTCAGTGGCAGGCCTGGCGTGGTTTTCGGCCCAGGTGCAAGATACGGCCTTCGTAGAGAACCTGGCGCTGCGGTATCCCAGCGTGCTCGAGATGCCCAACTACTGTGCAGACAAACACGGGTGGGTGCGCCACGTCCTGGCCGCCATGCGGGACCACTATTCGCTTATGCAGCCGACGCTGGGCATCCCGCTGCTCCTCGCCCTGGTGGGACTGCTGGCCCTGCATCACGGCATCCGACATGGCCTTCGAACCGCGCTCCTCCTGGGGGTGGTGGCGGCCGACCTGCTCTACTTCGGATTCCGCTTCGACGTAACGTTCCCCGCGGCTACGGCCCTGCCCCCGGCCCCCGCCCTGAAGTTCCTCACCGAGCACGGCCAGGATGCGGTCGGCGACCCGTATCGGATGGCGTGTCTGATTCGGCCGGTGCACCCCGATCTGCCGACCGCCTGGTCGCTCCAGGACGTGGCTGGCTACGGCAGCCTCAGTCCCGATCGCACCTGGCGCCTCATTACCCGGGCCAGCGGCGAGGAGCAGACCCGGCTGATGGCTGACCTCGGCAGCGGTGCCACTTTCACGGCGGGTCTGGCGACCCTCATGGGCGTGCGCTGGCTCTGTACCGATCCGCCGCATCCGCTGCCCAACGGCCGTCTCGTGCACCACGGCGATCTCAATGTCTACGATCTGGGCGACCATCCCCGGTTTTTTCTGGTTTCGAAATTTCGGGTGGAGCCGGATGCCGACAAGGTGCTGACGGCCGTACTGGCCCCCGACTTTCGCCCGCAGGATGAGGTGTGGCTGGAGACGCCTCCCGATCACGTTCCCCCCGGGTCGGCGCCCGCTGGCCAGGTGCGCAACATCCGATACGGGCTCAATCACATCGAGCTGGACGTGCAGTCCGCGCAGAATGCCCTGCTGGTCTCCGGCGATAGCTGGTGGCCCGGCTGGGAGGCTCTCGTGGACGGGACCGCCACCCCGGTCCGGCGGGCAGACTACGCCTTCCGCGCCGTATCCGTGCCGGCCGGAGCCCACCACGTGGCCATGGACTACCGCCCCCGACCGTTCTTCCTGGGTCTGGGGCTGTCCCTCCTCTCCGTGGCGGCCTGCCTGGTGCCGGTCCTGAAGCGATCTTGAAGGACCACGTCGAATGGAGCATGGGGGCTAGGAGGAACACATGGACGTCCAGTACGAGGTCTGGAAGACGGAGTTGGCACAGAACAAGACGATCGACATGCCGGTCAACACCGATCGCCTGCAACCGCTCCTCACGGTAGGCGACAAGGTACAGGTGCGCAAAGTGCCCCTGGCAGACATCAATCTCGGCGACATCTTGTTCTGCGTGCTGGCGGGCAAGGCGGGCCTGCGCCGGGTCAGCAACATCCGTTCCATGTATGGCAACAAGTCGCTGGAAGTGACAGACGACGAAGGCCTGGTGAAGTCCATCCCGGAGGCGGCCATCCTGGGCAAGGTGGTGAAGACCCGACGTAAAGGCGCCGCGCCAGAGGCCCTCAGCACCGGCGGCAAGGTCCTCCGAATCATCAAGAAGATCATCTTCCCGGGCACGTAAGAAAGGGTTCGATGCATGAGTGAACGCTGGCCAGAATTACCGCTCGAAGCGTGGCAAGACACCTATGGCACCTTGCACCGGTGGACGCAGATCGTCGGCAAGGTTCGTCTGGCCCAGTCGCCCTGGGTCAACCACTCGTGGCACGTGCCCCTGTACGTCACCTCGCGGGGGTTGACGACCTCGCCTATTCCCTACGGCGATCGGACGTTCCAGATCGACTTTGACTTCTTCTTGCACGAACTGGTCATCAACACCGGGGAGGGTCAGACCCGGCGTTTCGGCCTGCGCCCCATGTCGGTAGCCGAGTTCTATCGGGCCATCATGGCCGCACTCACGGATCTGGGTCTGGCAGTGCACATCACCCCCCGACCGTGCGAGCTGCCCGATGCGACACGGTTCGACCAGGATACCGAACACGCTTCGTACGCCCCAGAATATGTGCATCGGCTGTGGCAGATCCTGGCGCACACCGACCGCATCCTCAAGGCATTTCGGGCCCGCTTTCTGGGCAAGGTCAGCCCGGTGCACTTTTTCTGGGGCAGTTTCGACATGGCCGTGACCCGCTTCTCGGGTCGCACGGCGCCGCCTCACCCGGGCGGGGTGCCGCACCTATCGGACGAGGTGGTTCGGGACGCCTACTCCCACGAGGTCAGCAGCGCGGGCTTCTGGCCCGGGGGCAACGGCGTGCAGGCGGCCTTCTACTCGTATGCGTATCCCGAACCCGCAGGCTACAAGACCTATTCGATAGCGCCCGACATGGCTTCCTATTCAAACGATCTCCGGGAGTTCGTCCTGCCCTACCAGGCCGCCCGGCAGGCGAAAGACCCCGACGCCACCCTGCTCACCTTCCTCCAGTCCACCTACGAGGCCGCCGCCGACCTGGGTCACTGGGACCGCGCCGCCCTGGAGCGCGCCGCCACGGCCCATTCGCTTCACGCGTAGTCACTCAAGCCAGCGCGAAGATCAGGCCTCGGCGGGACTGGTCCAGCAGCAGATCGACGATGGGGGCCACCAGGCAGAAGGCCCGGATGATCAATATCGCATCGTCAATGGACCCGTCGCCCTTGCCGAGGAAATTCAAGTTGGTACGGATCTGAGAGCAATCCCACTTGACCACGCTGCGGTACTTGGCTGCGTTGAACGGGCTGTCCGGATCGACGGGCTTGCCGTCGTCGTCTCGCGGCAGCACGATCCAGCTCTCCACTTCCTTCGAGTCGGTGACCGATACCCGCCCCTGCAAGAAGGCATTCAAGTCCGTCAGGCTGGCCTCGTACGTCACCCCGTATAGATCGCGCAGCTCCCGGCTGGAGCGGCCCATCAACCGCCGCACCGCCACCCCGGGCATCTCGCCGTTCTTCAACATCCCGATACTTTGCAGGGCCTCGTCATCCAGAATCGGGGGGCTCAACACCCGCCCGATCTGGTCCCGCTCGGATTCCAAAGGGGCCCGTTCGACCGCCCCCCGCGAAAAAGCCGTATTGGCTGCCGCCGTGTAGATGTGGTTGAAGGCTTCCCACAGAATGGAAAACGCCAGAAACAACTGCACGTTGCGATTGCCCAGCATGAAGGGGGACTTCTGCGCCGCCAGTCGCTGCGGCTGTACGCCCAGCGCATCATAGAGCCCGCGAGCCGCTTTCGAATACTCCTGAGCCGTCAGTAGATACTGGCGGCGAATCTCCTCTACCGCGGCCTGCTTGTCGTCCGGCAGGCCCACCCCCAGCCAGTGCTTGGCGGCGAACGCCCGCACCCGTTCGATACGGGGGGTCTTGATCCTGGTTGGCATCACAACCACCTCCTAATGCCCATGCACCCACTGCAAGAGCAGCACCACCAGGGCCATGGTGCCCATCACGGCCATCGTCAGCAAGGCCACCTTCCCGACGGACAGACCGAAATCCCCTACGACTTCGTCATGCTCTTGCGCCTCCCGCTCCAGACGCAACCCCGCCGCGTCCACCTGGTCCAGTCGCTGGAGATCCGACAAGAGCGCGGCCATGGACGGCCAACGGTGCTCGGGCTTGCGCCGGATCGCCTTCATGACCACCTCTTCCAGGGCCGGTGCGGCACTGACGAAGCGAGACGGCGGCGGAGGACTGACCGTCACGTGCTGGTTCATGATGGCCATGGCGTTGTCGCCCTGGTAGGGCAGCCGCCCGGCCAGGCACTCGTACAGGATCATGCCGAGCGCATATACGTCGGTACGGGCGTCGCCCCGGTTCCCCTTGATCTGCTCCGGGGCCATGTAGTCCGGCGTGCCCACCTCAGACGACAGACGGCCCCAGGTGATGCGGCGGGCGCCTTCGATATAGGCGATGCCGAAGTCCATGACCTTGGCGCCGTGCGGGGTCACGATGATGTTCTCGGGTTTCAGGTCCCGGTGAAAGACCTGTTGCGAATGAGCGTACTCCAGTGCGGCGGCCAGTTGGCATCCGTATTCGACTGCCCGATCGGGCAGGCTCCCCTGGTCTCGCAGTTCCTCACGCAGCGTGCGGCCCTCGAGGTACTCCAGCACCAGGTAGGGGTCCTGGCGGTCGGTCTGCAACCCATACAGCTTCTGGATGCCCGGATGGGTCAGTCGCTCGCCGATGGTGATCTCCCGACGCATACGTTCGAAGGCGGATGGATCTCCGGCCAGATCCGGATGGGGAAACTTCAGCACCACCACGGTGCCCTGGTCGTCCCGGGCACGGTACACGTCGCTCATGCCGCCGCGGCCCAACCGTTCCAGCACCTCGTAGCGATCGACGCGATCGCCCGGGTTCATCGCCCGGCCCCCAGCCGGCTCAGCGCCCGGCGGAGGAAGCCCGTCGCCGCAGGCGCCACGGGCACTCCCTTCACCTTGACGACGTGCAGTGAGAGGTTGTCCGACGACCCGTGAGCCAACGCGCGTTCAATCAGCATCCGGCACGCCGTTGCGGGACTTTCCGACACGGCTTCCACCATGTGGTCCGGGGCCAGCGGCTCCCACAGGCCATCGCTGCACAGAACGAAGGCGTCGCCCTGCTGCAGCGCTTCGGTCCGATAGTCGGCCTGCGTCAACAGCTCACTGCCCACCGTGCGAGTGATGATGTGGCGGCGGGGGTGGCGCTGCGCCTCCTCTACGGTGAGAATCTGCATGCGCACGAGTTCTCCGACTTCGGAGTGATCCCTCGTGAGTTGTTCCACCGTTCCCGCCCGAATCCGATAGACCCGGGTGTCGCCGATGTGGCCGATCACCGCCTGGCTCTCGACCAGCAGCAGCGCCGTCAGGGTCGTCTCCATGCGGCGGCAGTCCTGGCGGGCCATGGCCTCGTCGCAGACCCGCAGGTTGGCCGCCTCGAAGGCGCCCCGCAACGCCGCCGCCGGCTTGCGCCCCATCGCATAGTAGGTCGCCATCAGCGTCTGGACCGCCAGGGCGCTCGCCACCTCGCCGCCCCGTTGGCCACTCACGCCGTCGGCCACCACCAGGAGCGACCCTTTGCGTGCGCGCACCGCATCGTCCTCCGGCGAATGGGAGGCGATGCAGTCTTCATTCCGCTCGCGAACCGGCCCCTGTTCGCTAATGCCCGCATGATCGAACACGATCATAGCATGACCGTCAATCTACCCTGCTTCGAGCACCGACACCGGCACCCGGCGAGCGGTGCGCACTGCATAATAGATGCCGCTGACGACCGCCCACGCGGCCGCCACGCCCAGGGCGATCCACCCCTCGGCGGCGCTGGCACCCCCAGCCGCAAACGCCAGATAGAAGATGGTCACCACCATCAGCAGGTTCATGACCAACCCGGCGCCCGGGACCAGCACGTGGAGGAACATGTTCCGCTCGGGGCGACCGGAAAACGCGATCAGCGTCCACACACAGATGAGCGCATACAGGATGAACGTGCCCAGATTGCTGGCAATGCTGATGCCGGTCTGGGTGACCACGCTGTAGACCCCCAGACTGCCGATCACGGCCGATACGGCCACCAGCACCCAGGTGGCCGCCGATGGGGTCGCAAATCGTCCGTGCACGAGGCCCAGAACCTCCGGCATTTCCTTGTCCTTCGCCATGGCGTAGCTGATGCGAACGGCGGTGTTGACGCATGACAGGGTGGTGCCCAGAATCGCCAACCCGACCGTCACGGCCATGGTGACGGACAGCCCGAAGCCGAGCCCACCCAGCAGGCTGTCGCCAAACAACCGCATCAGATCTCCGATAGGGGCCTGCGACTGAGCGGCGGCCGCCATGCCCGTCAACACGACGGCATGCCCGGCGGCATCCA
>DASYBA010000815.1:0-2909 GCA_036501005.1 Candidatus Xenobia bacterium
CCGCTGTATGCCTGGTTGGGCAGCGGGTAGGGCTTGGGGGGGGTGCTTTTCACAGCCTGGTCGGCATACTGGAACGGGTCGGTGGATCCCGAGTAGAAGCTTAGCCCGGTGCAGAGGTCCGGATCGTTGTCCGACAGAGACATGGGGTTGGCTGCCATGCCGTCTTCGAGGTCGGCGACAAATTGATTGAGCCCGGCCCGGGCCGCGGCGATGGCCGCCTGAGACTGATATTCGTTGGTCGCGCGCTGCGAGTTGTACAGGTTGGTGACGACCAGGGCAGACGTGACGGTCAAAACGATGAAGGCCACCACCAGGGCGAGAGCCCCGCCGTTGCCGGCCAGGCGTGGGTAACGCGTGCGAAGCATGGGCACCTCCTCAGGGTGGGGTGGGACAGGGCAGCCCTGTCGGGTAAGGAGAAGGACAGGTCAGGGTCTGGCTGGAGTTCTGTGCCACCACGTCGGTCTTGAGGGCCACCCGGTAGCCCGGGTAGCCGGAGTGTCCCTGTCCGACGGCCGTGCACTCCAGCCAGACAGTCAGCGGGTTGACCGTCGGGGCGCTGGGGCTGACCGTGTCGGCACTGTAGATGGCGAAAAGGTCGACGTTGCGGGCCAGAACCTGGTCGGTCGCACTGATGGCCGTCAGATTGTCACGATACGGGGCAGGCGTGGCGCTGGGGGTCATCTGCTTGCGGTGGACGCGAACCGTGCGATCCTTCTTCTTGTAGTAGACGAACCGATGTTCCTGCCACAGGATGCGGCCGTAGGTGCTGGGATTGACGTAATCGTAGACGATTTCCTCGTTCTCGCCCAGGCCGTTGAGATAGTCGATGCTGATGAACGGCGGCTCGCCCCCCGCCCCGGCCGGAGCATTGAGAAGGACGCTATGGATATCGGTCTCGGCCAGTTGCGCCACGATGGCCCGCAAACCGGTATGGGCGTCGGCCTGGATTTCGAGGTTGCTGCGAGCCGACGTGCTCTCGCGCAGCCCGGTCGTCAAGAGACCCAGGACCACGCCGAGGAGGGTGCTCATCAGCACCATGGAGACGATGACCTCGATGAGGCTCATGCCCTTCACGGCCGCTCCATCCGGCCCATGTGGCGGTACAAGCGGGTCGAGAGCGAGACCGGATAGACCGACTCGGGGTAGGAGACGTCCACGGTGACGTCGACAATCATGGGGACGGGCGACGTCGCCACGACCGCCGGCGTCGGGGTATCGACGCACTCGTACTCGATGCCGTTGGCGGCGATGGTCTCGGTCAGGGTGATGTTGTAGGGAATCCCCTCGCTGGTCGTGTCGGTCGAGGTCGTCACCGTGGGCGAACCCGTCGGGGCGTTCGGGGTGAAGCTGGGAAAGACCATGCGGAGATCTTCGAGCTGCTGGTTGGCGAGGAAGACGGCGTGCTGCATCTGGCGGGTCTGCGCCGAATTGTTTTCAACGTAGATCATGACGCCCAGGGCGGGCAGCACGGCGAACGCGATGACCATCATGACAAAGAGCGTGTCAAGCAGAGTGACTGCCCGGAAAGTGGCGCGCCGCATGATCTCGTTATACCAACCCGGGTCGTGCCGATCAAGAGGAGGACGGGGCCGGGACCTGAACGTGTCGGCATGACGACGCTGTGGCGGCCCACCGGACCGCAGGAACTGGCGCGGGTGGAGGCCTCGGGCTGGCGAGCGTGGCCACCGCGTCTGCCCGAGCAGCCCATCTTCTATCCCGTTCTCAACCGATGGTATGCGACCCGGATCGCCCGGGAGTGGAACGTGCCCTCCAGGGGCGTCGGCTACGTTACCGGCTTTGACGTGGATCCGGAGTTTCTGGCTCGCTACGACGTGCAGCAGGTGGGTGGGCGAGACGTTCTGGAGTATTGGATTCCGGCGGCGGAGCTGGATGACTTCAACCGACACATGGTGGGTCATATCGAACTGGTGGCCGAGTATCGACCGGCCCTCGCTGAGCTGCCAACGGAACCGCCGTGGGCCGACTACTTGCGCCAGAAGTCGTGGTTTCGGAGGGGGTTCCTGACCGACGGTCGCTTCGTGCACATGTATCGACCCGACGAGGCACCCGAGCCTGGCGTGGTGGGCTGCATCGGGGAGGACCTCCCCATCGGGCTCTCGGAGCTGCCCGCTTTGCGGACCTTGCTGGATGAATCATAACCCCTCGAGGTGGACGCTGGCTAGTAGCGCGAAGCAGATGCCGCAGGACTCTCCCAAGCTGCAGCCGGGGGGGCCCCCAGCGCAGCGACTGGGGGGCGGAGCCCTCTAGGCTAGCGGAGCCCTCTAGGCTGGCGGAGCCCTCTAGAAGTGGCCGTAGACGTCCAGGTCGAGCGCGATGTCGCCGCCCTGGCTCCACGACAGACGCCGGACCTTTACCAGTCGGCTGTATCGGGAGGCATCCAGCGTGTGGAGCAAACCGCTAAGAGCCGCGGATGAGCCTCGCAGGGTCACGCTGAAGGTGCGGGCCGGCACGCCTTCGGGCACGCCGGCGAGAGGAGAGGCAGGGGCGCCGCCGGGGGTGATGGCCACGATGTCGAGGCGGTGAGCCGCCTGTTCAAGCTCCTGGGCGAAGTGTGGGGTGAGCGTATCGGACGTCTCCTGGGGGCCGCGAAAATCGCCCACGTGCGCTTCGAGACGACGGACGGCGGCCTCTTCTTTGGTCCAGTTCCGGGCCGCCCGTTGGACCTCCCCGAGTCGGCCCCGCGCAGCGGCCACCGCCGAGCGGCTGTCGGCAAGATTCATGAAGGCTGGCCGCCATATTCCCCACCAGCACGACAGGACCAGGCAGAGACTCAGCAGAAGAGCGGGCCCGACGGATATCCCACGCATGCCCGGGGGCTTCGGAGCGGCAGCCGAAGGTCCCGCTGGACGTTTTATTCCGAGCCGACTGTGGCATAAAGGAAACAGGTG
>DASYBA010000816.1:0-8367 GCA_036501005.1 Candidatus Xenobia bacterium
CCAGGTCGTCTCGATCCAGATAGGTGAGGGCCAGCTCCCGGAACACGTAGTCGATGACGGAAGTCGACATCTTGATGTTGTCGTGCCCCTGCACCGTGCCGTTGGGTTCGAACCGGGTGAAGACGAAAGCCTCCACGAACTCCTCCAACGGAACGCCGTATTGAAGCCCGATCGATACGGCGATGGCGAAGCAGTTCATCAAGGACCGGAAGGCGGCCCCTTCGCGGTGCATGTCGATGAAGATCTCGCCCAGGCTGCCGTCGGTGTACTCGCCCGTGCGGAGGTACACCTTGTGCCCGCCGACGTGCGCCTTCTGCGTGTAGCCCCGCCGTCGAGAAGGCAGGATGCGGCGCTTGGCGATGTAGCGATAGACGAGACGCTGGGCGGCCTGCAGCACCTGGTGGTCGCTGGTGGCCGGACCGTCAACGGCCGCTTCCAGAATGGCGGCGGCCGCATCGTCCAGGCTGGCGTTGAGCGGTTGGCTGAGCTTGGAGCCTTCGCGATAGAGGGCGTTGGCTTTCAAACCCAGCTTCCACGACAGCGTGTAGGCGTCGCTGATGTCCTGCACGGTGGCTTCCGCGGGCAAGTTGATGGTCTTGGAGATGGCGCCAGACAGGAACGGCTGCACGACGCCCATCATGCGGATGTGACCGGCGGTCGAGATGAGCCGCTGTCCATGGCGACCGCACTTGTTGGCGCAGTCGAAGACGGCGTAGTGCTGGGTGGAGAGATGTGGCGCACCCTCGATGGTCATGGTGCCGCAGACGTATTCGTTGGCCTCCTCGATCTGGGCCTTGGTGTAGCCCAGCGCCTCCAGCAGGTTGAACGAGAAGTCGTTAAGCAGGTCGCTGGAGAACTTGAGCACGTCCTGGCAGAACGCCTCGCCGAGCGTGTACTTGTTGAAGGCGAAGCCGATTTCGAACGCGTTCTCCAGAGCGGCCTCGACCCGAGCCAGTTCGACCGCGGTGAAGCCCTTGGCCGCCAGAGACTCCGGATGGATGTGCGGGGCGCCCTTGAGCGTCTTGCGCCCCAGGCACCAGGCCTCGATGATCTCGGCCTGCTCCTGGTTGTAGCCGAGCCGCTTGAGAGCGACCGGGAGGGACTGGTTGACGATCTTCAGGTAGCCGCCGCCGGCCAGCTTCTTGAACTTGACCAGGGCGAAGTCGGGTTCGACACCGGTGGTGTCGCAATCCATGACCAGGCCGATGGTGCCGGTCGGGGCCAGGACGGTGACCTGGGCATTCCGATAGCCGTGCACCTGGCCCAGGGTGAGGGCGCGCTCCCAGGCCTCCCGGGCGGCCTGCAGCAGGTCTTCCGGACAGCACGAGGCGTCGATGCCGACGGGCAGCACGCTGAGGCCCTCGTACTCAGAGGCAGGGGCATTGTAGGCAGCCCGCCGGTGGTTGCGGATGACCCGCAGCATGTCGTTTCGATTGCGTCGATAAGCGGGGAAGGGCCCCAGCTCGCGGGCCATCTCGGCGCTGGTGGCGTAGGCCTCGCCGCCCAGGACGGCGGACAAAGAGCCGGCCAGGGCGCGCCCAGCGTCGCTGTCGTAGGGGAGGGCCAACCGCATGAGCAGCGCGCCCAGGTTGGCGTAGCCCAACCCGAGGGTGCGGAACTCGTAGCTCCGGCGGGCGATGTCGGCGCTCGGGAACTGCGCCATCAACACGCTGATCTCCAGTACGATGGTCCACAGCCGGATGGCGTGGCGATAGCCTTCGAGGTCGAACTTGCCCGTGTCCGGATGGAGGAACTCCACCAGGTTGATGGAGGCCAGGTTGCAGGCGGTGTCGTCCAGGAACATGTATTCGCTACAGGGATTGCTGGCGTTGATCCTGCCGTCCTGCGGGCAGGTGTGCCACTCGTTGATGGTGGTGTCGTACTGGAGACCGGGGTCGGCGCTCGTCCAGGCGGCCTCGCAGATCTGCGCCCACAGGCTCTGGGCGGGCACCTGCTTGACGACCTTCTTGTCGACCCGGGCGGTCAGATCCCAGTGGGTCTTGTCGTGCAGGGCCTTGAAGAAGGCGTTCGGCACCCGTATCGAGTTGTTCGAGTTCTGGCCGGAGACGGTGTTGTAGGCCTCGCTCTCGTAGCCGGTATCGAAGATCGGGAAGTGCATGTCCTTGAAGCCCTGCGAGGCCAGTTGGATGGCCCGCTGGATGTAATTGAGGGGAATGGCGGCACGGCGGGCGTCGGCGATGGCCTGGCGGAGCAGGCTGTTCTTGCGGGGGTCGAACTTATCATCAGCGCTGTCCCATGTGTGGCACGCCTTCATGATGGCGTTCAGGTGCTTGCTGCTGAGCTGGGAACCCGCTACCAGGCTGGCGACCTTCTGCTCCTCGGCCGCCTTCCAGTTGATGAAGGCCTCGACGTCGGGGTGGTCCAGATCCAGGCAGACCATCTTGGCGGCCCGGCGGGTGGTGCCGCCCGACTTGATGGCGCCGGCATTGCGATCGCCCACCCGCAGGAAGCTCATGAGGCCGCTGGAACGGCCGCCGCCGCTCAGCTTTTCATTCTCGCCGCGGATGTCGGAGAAGTTGGTCCCGACGCCCGAACCATATTTGAAGATGCGGGCCTCGCGAGTCCACAGGTCGAGGATGCCGCCCTCATTGACGAGGTCGTCCTTGACGGAGAGGATGAAACAGGCGTGGGGCTGGGGATGTTCATAGGCACTGCTGGAACGGGTGACCTGGCCCGAGTCAGGGTCGACATAATAGTGGCCCTGAGCCGCGCCGGTGATGCCGTAGGCCTGGTGCAGGCCGGTGTTGAACCACTGGGGACTATTGGGGGCAGCGATCTGGCGGGCCAGCATGTAGCAGAGCTCGTCGTAGAAGGCGGCGGCGTCGTCGGCCGTATCGAAATAGCCGTAGCGCTCCCCCCAGTGCCGCCAGCAGCCGGCCAGGCGATGGAAGACCTGGCGGGCATCGGTTTCACCTCCCGTCGGACTCGTGTCGCTGGGCACGCCGGCCCGCCGAAAGTACTTCTGGGCCAGAATGTCGGTGGCGACCTGGGACCAGTGCGTGGGCACCTGCACGTTGTCCATCTTGAAGATGGTGGAGCCATCGGGATTGCGGATCTCGCTGTGGCGGGCCTCGAAGGGCATGCTCCCGTACGGGTCCTGGCCAGCGGTGGTATAGTATCGGCGAATCTTCAAGAACGGGCCTCCTTGCTTTTATGCAGCACAAATCGACCGGTCTGCGAAACCTGGCGTTCAGTGGACGCGAACATGCCTTCGGAGTTCGCACCCATGCACATGGAACGCCACTCCATCAGCCCGGAATTATTTCAATTCCTTGAATTTGATTATATCACACCAGAATGGGTCGTCAAGAGTCTACCCCCAAGATATAGTAGGTCCTGTCTGCCTCAACCACAACCTATCCGCATGCTTATCCTCAAAGCCTCCGCAAATCGCGCACACAAGGTGTGGAAGATCGGACCCAGGTTGGAAGGAGACGCAGGCACTGCGCCATGCTCGAAGACCATGGCCATGCTGAATCCATGTCCATGGATTGAACGCCCTTCAGCCTGCCTGAAATCGTTAGCGGTGGGCTACCCGCGCGTCCCCCCAGGAAGACTCGGTCGGCGGGCAGCCCGATGCTTGACCCGTACGTCCCGTCACCACGGACAAAATGGAGGATTGACCACACCCGATGACCTTTGCCGTTTCAAGCAGCGTCGGGTGTGTCTGGACAAACTGGCGAAAGCCTGTTCCCACCGCCTCCGTGCGGGCAGCCGTAGGCCGACTGGTGGGTTGGGGTGCAGTCGCACGACCAGGTCATCCCGGGCGGCCTCGCCAAGAGCGTTGCAACACTTGACCAGCTCTTCGGCCTGCCCCCCAGGAAGAATGATGTCGATATAGCCGCTCTCGACGTCCAGGGAAAGAATGCCCTCTCCGAAAAGTCAAACGCCACGTTGGTTCGTTGAGGACTCTCGGTTCGCGTTCCTGCGCCGCCGATGTCAATAGTGTCTACCAGTCCGAGCGATCAGACGGAAACTTCGGCCGGGTCGATGGGTTCGCTGCGACCGACGAGCAGCTCCGCCAGCGCCTGGGCAATGGGGAGACCTGGTTTGCGTGCCAGCCAGAGCCACTCGCCCCCCGAGTTGACTTCCAGAAAGACATGCCGCCCATCCGGCGTCAGGATGAAGTCTGCCCCGCCGTAATTGAGCCCCAGCCGGGCGGTCAGTCGCAACAAGCCGCTCTCGACATCGGCCGGCAGGGTGTAGGACTCCCACGCCTCGGCCATGGCCTCTGGATCGCGTCGCCAGTCGGTCTGGGACCTTTCCGACCGCTGAGAGTCCACGGCCGCCGTGAACACTCGCCGGCCCACCACCGTCGCCCGCAGTTCGAGACGCTTGGGAACGGCCTCCTGGAAGATCATGGGAGAGTAGCGCAGATCCTTGAGGCCAGCCAGATCGCCCTGCCGCAGGCGGTTGGTGTAGACAAACTGGTTCTCTACGCCGTAGTTGCCGTGCAGTTTGCAGACCACGGCTCCGTTCAATTGGTGGTAGAACTGGCGGACCACATCCTCGTCGTTGCTGAACAAGGTCCGGGGGATCTGCAAGCCGAGACCCATGGCCAGTCGTAACTGCAGTTCCTTGTGATCCGCGTTGAGCACCCGGCGAATGGGATCGATGTGCAGGACGGGCAAGGAGGCGATCATACCGAACAGGGTTTTGCGGGATTCCTCTACGCACGCCTCTCGAGCAGACCCGAGCTCGGCGGGCAGCCCGCGGGCGGCAGCAAAGCGGCGATACCAGACGGCGGTCACGTCGGCCAGGGGAAACCGCCCGGCCGCCGTGACCAACCACCCGCCCACTTCTCCGTCTCGGTAGCTGGTCGTCAGGCGGACCTCGTGTGGATAGAGATCGGTATCCAACCGAACGGGCACGGCTCCTTGCGCCTCGAGCGCGGCCGCGAGTTCCGCACCGGCGGGATCCTGGGAGTGGGTGACCAGGAGGATGCTCAAGATGGGTATCGTCTACAGCCCATTTGGTGCCCTACCGCCGGCTACCTTGATCCACGCACTCCCCCTCCATGGCGGTGATCGGTCCGGGGTCGACCGTTTCTGGTGCCAACGGCGATGACATGCCAGGAATCGATATCCCTGGGCGCGGACCGGGGCCCCCGTCGGGTGTTTCCGGGCACATCTCGGTGCACCGCTGCGGGCCTTGGTCCGGGGTTTCCACCCCTTGAGAGGTAAAGTGCGGACCCCCATCCGGGGTTTCGGGTTGCATCTCCGTGACCAAATGCGGGCCCTGATCCGCGCTTTCCGGGTCTCGGTGGGTGATGGGGTGGTTCCCCCCCACAGACGGCTTTTCCAGATAGCGGTTCCAGAACGGACCGGGCTGGCCACCCTGGGGCTCTGCACCTGCCTCTCCTATCGCGTGCCAGTGTTGATTCAGAGACTGATTTCCCACACGAGCCTGCCATGCGGGCTGTCCGCCACCACTGACCTCGGGATTGCCCGACGCGGCAGAGAACCCGGCGGCGATGGGTCTATTCAATAGTGCACTACCACAGGTCGCTGAATTGACTGTACTCATCTGTTGATTCCTCTCACCCTTTGTCGTTTCATCCCGCAGTTTGGTGATCCGATTCAGGCTCCGGGGGCTAACGAACTGTTACCCACGTGAACAGGACATTTCCGTCCTGTAAAAGTATTCGCATTTTCCAACAAACTACTCCGGGTCGCCGACTCGCCCAGCAGCCTGCCGAAGGATTTTAATAATGTTTACTTGTTTGTAACAACTCGACCCTCGCAGCCGGCTTATCATGCGACGGCGGGGACGGTTAGTTGGGGGGCGCAAAATAAACGCCAGGAGTGCCAACGGTGAGCAACAGCATGACGTCCGGGTTTTCTCCCATCACCCACTACAAGCTGGTCGATTTCGGCAAACCCCACACCAAGGCCCATCCGACCCACCTGGCGGTCGGACAGTTGCCCTCCAGTGTGGATCTGCGGTCCGGGTGCCCAGACGTCTACGATCAGGGCCAGATCGGGTCGTGTACCGCCAACGCCCTGGCCGGCGATATCGAATTCGTCAAGATGAAGCAGGGGCAAAACCAGACCGGAACGCCCTCCCGCCTCGACCTCTACGAACAGGAGCGGCAGGCCGAAGGCTCGTTTCCCGACGATAGCGGGGCCTTTCTTCCCGACGGCATCAATGCCGCCAAGACCAACGGCATCTGCCCCGAGACGGACTGGACCTACAGCCCGGACAACCTGAACATCCAGCCGACCCCGCAAGCGCTCGCCGATCGCAAGGACAACAAGATCGTGCAGGCCCTCAATATCGATCATACCGATCTGAACCAGCTCAAACAGAGCCTGGCCGACGGCTACCCCGTCACCCTTGCCATCAACGTCTATCAGTCATTCGAGAGCCCGGACAACCTGCACACCGGCGTCATCAACATGCCGCAATCCGGCGAGAAGATCCTGGGCGGCCACGCCATGTTGCTGGTCGGCTACGACGACGCCTCGCAGCGCTTCATCTTCCGCAACTCCTGGAAGCTGAAAGACGGCACCCCGTGGGGCGACAAAGGATACGGCACCATTCCCTACCAGTATATCGCCTCCACCGATCTGGCCTATCCCGACGAGTTCTGGTCTGTGCGACAGGTCGACACCGGGGCCGCTGCGCCACCCAAAGCCTGAGCGAAGAAGCTCAGAACGCGATCTTCCCCGGGCCGCCATCGATGAACCGCTGGATGGCCGGGGTCGACCCCTGTTCCCGGTGGGCGTAGAACACCCGCACCAGGTCATGGTGCCATTCCCCGCCGATGGTCTGCAACGCGTGTCGCATATGTTTGCCGGCCTCACGCACGCTAGCCCACGGCCGTCCCCAGTCCACCGTCAACATCTTCGCCATCGACCCCACCGGGTCTCGCTTGTCGGCCGTATAGAAGAGGTTCTCTTTCGCCACGCCCGCCTTGAAATAGCTCTGTGCCGACACCGCATTCGCCAGCGCCAGCACCCGCACGTGCTGCGTCACTGCCACCCGGTGCCCCTCCGCGGCCAGAATGGTGAGCGCCAAAGCCGCCTGCGCCCCGCCCGCGCTGTGCGTCACCAGCAGCACTTGCTGGCCCTGACGAACGGCATCCAGCACGATGTCGTGCACCTTCCTGACCGACGGATCCCGGCGATACGCCGCCTCCACTCGCCACACCCGCCGCGGTTGCCACTGGAGCAGTTTCATGAACGACAGATCCTGCACCAGCCTTAACACATCGCGGCCCCGCCGCTCGTGGTTGCCCTCGTGCACCCCCACGATGGGCTGCCGGACGTTGCCCCAGCGGCCCTTCTCATCGTGCAGCACCGTCTGCCACTGCTGTCGATAATCGGCCATGCTTCGCCACAGCCCCTCGACCGCGAGGACTACCCGATTATCCCTCGCTGGAACCTGACCGGAAAGCACGGCCACGTCGCCATTCTCTTCGAGTCGATACACAACCCCGTGCCGCTCCGGTGGATCCACCTCGGGATTCCTCCCCAGCAGCAATTCCCGACCCGCTCGCAACGCCTGCATGGCCTGAGTCTAGGCCCTGCCCGTGATACCATCGTCACAGGTTCGCCAAAAGGACGGCACGCCCGCGGGTGACGAACCCTGGCGGCCATGCAAGACAACCGACTTCTCTACCTGACTGACGCTGACGTCCGGGCCGTGGGCCTGGACGTCAAGACCATCCTCGAGCGCCTGGAGACAGCTTTTCAGGCCCATGGCCGACGCGAGGCGGAAATGCCCCCCAAGCCCGGCATCCATACCAAAGGCGACGCCTTCATCCACGCCATGCCCGCCTGGATTCCGAGCCTCCGGGCCGCCGGGGTGAAGTGGGTGAGCGGCTACCCCGACAATCCCAGCCGCGGCCTGCCGTACATCAGCGGGGTGCTGATCCTCAACGACCCCGACACCGGCCTCCCCTACGCCATCATGGACTGCTCCTGGATCACCGCCTGGCGCACCGGTGTCGCCACCGCGTTGTCAGCCCGCTACCTGGCGCGACCCGAGAGCAGCGTCGTCGGCATCCTCGCCTGCGGCGTGCAGGGGAGGACCAACCTGGAGGCGCTGGCGGCCATCTTTCCGCTCCAGAAGGTCTTTGTCTACGACGTCCGTCCCGAGGTGCGCCACGCCTATGCCCAGGCCATGTCCGAGCGTCTCCGCCTGGACGTGATCGAAGTCGATACGCCCCGCCCCGCCGTGGTGGAGAGCGACATCGTCGTCACCTCCGGCCCCATCCTCAAGCATCCCCAACCCACCATTGACGCCGACTGGCTCCGGCCCGGCGCGTTTGCCAGCGCCGTCGACTTCGACAGCTACTGGACCGGCTCGGCTTTACGGCAGATGGACCTCATCGCCACCGAC
>DASYBA010000817.1:0-10883 GCA_036501005.1 Candidatus Xenobia bacterium
GTGGTCGTCAACCGTTGGTAATCCTGCACGTGCCGCGAGAAGCAGCGTTTCACCACCGGGGTGAATTCGATAGGATCTCTCGCCCCGCTCGGATCCATGTTGCAGGCGAAAAAGAAGACGCCGGACACCCGGTCGGGCACCTGCGAGGCCAGCACCAGACCGATACAGGCACCGTCACTCCATCCCACCAGGGCTGCCCGATCGATACCGAGATGGTCCATGACGGCCTGCAGATCCGAAGCCATCAACGCATAGCTGTACGGCCGATCGTCCCGGGTGCTGCGCCCGTGGCCTCGACTGTCCATCAGGATCACCCGGTACCCGGCTTCCAACAGCGCCGGCACCTGGTGGCCCAGGTTGCCGCTGTGCCCCAGTCCGCCATGGAGCAAAAAAACCGGGACGCCACGCCCGTGAACGACGTACCAGAGGCGGGCCCCCTCATGTTCGACGAATCCCTCGTCGCCGCCCGGTCGGGATGGCACGCCCTCTACCTCAAATCGTTGCAGGTCGTCTATCACGCTTCGAGAATGGCCACCGACTCCGGGTCGGTGGCAAAGCTGGACTGCAGGTCCAGCGCGACCCGGGCCACCGCGCGCAGCGCCTGATCGGAGCCCTCGGCCGCTCGAATCACCACGTCCCGGGCCTCCGGTTGCGGCAGCCGTCCGATGGCCCATAAGGCGGCACCTCGCAGCTCCTCCCGCTCGGTCGTGGGTTGCTGGCCAAAGCCCACCAGCTTGTTGGTAAAGCCGGGGAACACGATGGCCTTGAGCGGGCCCAGCGCACCCTCATGCCTGAGCCGTCCCAGCGCGTAGCACACTTCTCGCTGCACCATCAAGGCATCTTGTGGCTTTTCGAAGCTCTTCTTCAGCATGGCCAGAATCTTCGCCGCCAGTTCGTTGGCTCGCAGGATGCCCGCCGCCCGCACCGCGTCGGCTACCAGCCACGGCTGCTCAGACGCCATGCCCTGCGACACCACCCGGATCTTGGCGCTGCGCTGCAAGGACTCGGTTCGAATGAAAAAGGCATACGCGCCGCGGCGGGTCAGCGTATTCGGACTGTTGAGGAGCGCGTTGAGCACGTTGTTCCACGGCATGCGGGCGGACTGCATGGCTTCCAGCAGCCGCATCGTCTCGTCGGGCGGGCAGCCCTCCATGAGCCGTCGGGTCAGCAAATCGTCGGCGTCTGGCACCAGCTTGCCCAAGGCGAACATGGCGGAGGCCCGGGCCTGGGGTTGCGTCGAGTAGCCCACACAGTGCAGCAGATGCGGGAGCGCGCTCTTGCCCACCCCGATCAGCGCAGCGACCAGGGTGACGTGCTGATCCTCGTCGTCCGATGCCTCGAGGCGTTTCACCAGCACGCCCGGATCCTGCTGCAAGAGCTCTCCCAAGGGCAGCGTGCCCCGGGCCAGCGACAGCAGCTTCGCGGTCTCCTTGGGGGCGGCGCGGTGCAGGGCCATGGCGATCAGCTCGTGGACTTCAAGTCTCAGGTTGTCGGAAGGCGGCGCAGGCGCCTCATCGGGCGGCGGTGCGAGCTTTCCAGATCGGGCCCGAACCCCAGCCGAAGACAGCTTTTCCGAGGGGGTCCCGCGACGCGAAGCCGCTGCCTCCGGCAGTTTCAGGCGTCCCGAGGTGGCCCGCCGGCCCCCTGGCCGAGCCACGTCGGGAAGCACGCCGGTGCGACGCCGCCCAGCCATGGTGATGTGGGTGACACTGGCGCGGCGGAGCGCCTGCGCCAACCCCCCGACGACCTCCGTGGGATACAGCAGCAGTTCCAGCCAGCGGGACAGCTCTTCTCGCGAGATGCCAGGTTCCCACCCAAAACCGGTCACCCGGTGACGGGCCAGCAGGTCGGCCAGTTGGGAGAGCCCCGCCCTGGGGGGCAGCGTATCTCCGTTGACCACCAGGGCGCGAGCCGTACACGTGATGTGGAGGGGACCAATGCTGGTCAGAAGGCTTCCCAGGCAACTGGAGAGGGAGGTGAGGTCGAGGAGGTGGGTGCGTTGATTATCCTCTCCGTGGTTCTTGATGCAGCGCACCAGCAAGCCCAGGATGTCGAGGACTTCTTGCTCCTGTTGCGAGGTCAGCACCGTCATGGCCTCCTATCGAACCCGAAGAGAATCAATTTGAGGGTCTCATCTTTTGAAAGCGACCGGCCAGATCCTGCTCAGGTCGGTATCGCTCCACCACCAGAGGGCGGGGCAGGGCGGGAAAGGCCAGATGGAAGAAGACCAACACCAGGATCCACCCGGTCCAGTCGTGCATGGGGCCTTCTGCCACCGCCGCGCCGAAAGCCAGCCCCAGCGCCCCAATACAGATAATGCGTATCGAATTGGCCAGGAAGGCCAGCGCTGCCACCTTGAAGAGCGCGGCAGGGCGGGTCAGGGGCTGTTTCTGAAACAGGGCCATCACCGCCCCGGCGATGAACATGGAGTGCAGGGTGCCGAGTCCCGCGCAGCCGTCCACGACTTTGAACGAGATTCCGGGGGCCGACACGACCGTATCCAGCCGGGTGGCGGAGATGCCGAGAATATCGAACAGGTGCTCCATGCCCCACGCATCGACCACCCGAATGGGCCTGCACAACACGTGTCCGTCAAGAGAGAGCCAGGGAAAGGCCAGCAGCGGGAGGAGAAAAGCCGCCCGAGCGCGCTGCTGGCTCTCGTCTGTCAGCCGAGACGAGAGCCAGGCCCACAGGGCCAGGTTCCACCCTACCGTTCCCAGGAGCACGTTCTTGAGTGTCAGACCCGCGACGCAGAGGGCTGCGGCCAAGGCCAGTCGCCCCCAGGCTATCGGTCTATCTGAAAATCGCCAAGGGCCCCCCAGCCACACGAAGAGAGGCAGGCAGACCACCACACCGCCATCGGCCTGCGGGCCCAGGACGGGATCCCACTGCTGCACCACCAGCCCCCAGATGGCGATGGCGCCGAGCGCCAGCCCGCTGAGGACGACTCGATCAGCGTTATTGATTGAGGACGGGCGCGCTATCACCATACCCCGCAGCTTGTTTGACGATTCGGGTGCGGCTCAGCTTCCAGGCATCTCCGTGTCGAACCCACGTATCGTCGTTGACGGCGACGATAAAATAGGGCGGCGATGGATGGTCCGGGGGCCCTGGCAGGCCCAGCACAATGGTGTCGCGAATGCGAACCCTGGCCTCGTTGGAATTCGATTGGACGAACTGCAGGATGGTCGTGGTCTCCTGAATGGCCGCCGACTGCGCCATCACGAAGTTCATGCTGTGCATGTCCTCACCCGGGCTGACCTTCTTCCCGTCTGGCCCGATGCACTGATAGCCGTGATCTCGAATCGCCAACACGCCGTCCATGTATTTGTACTTCATGGCCTGCGCTGCCCGATCGTATTCCGCCTGGATGCGCTCCTGGGCGGGGCTGATGGCGGACCACGCCACTCCGGCTACCGCCAGGAAGACGAGGAGGCGCTTCACAGCGCCTTGCGAGCCTGGGATTGAACGGCCGTGATGACGGCCGCATCCACGATGTCCTCTGCCTTGCACCCCCGGGATAAATCGTTGGCGGGGCGATCCAGCCCCTGCAGGATGGGACCGATGGCGGTGGCGCCCGCCAGCCGCTCCACCAGCTTGTAGGCGATGTTGCCCGAGTTGAGGTCGGGAAAAATGAGCACGTTGGCCCGGCCCGCGACCTTGGAGTCCGGCGCCTTGCGGGAGCCGATGTCGGGCATCAAGGCCGCGTCGACTTGCAGTTCGCCGTCTGCCGCCAGTTCGGGCGCGCGGGCTTTGACGTATTCGAGCGCCTCCCGCACCTTGTTGACCAGTTTGTGTTCGGCGCTCCCTTTGGTGGAGAAGCTGAGCAGCGCCACCCGAGGTTCGCCGCCCGTGAGGGCCTTGAAGCTGCCCGCTGAGGCCACGGCAATCTCCGCCAGTTGCATCGGGGACGGATCCGGGACCACCCCGCAATCGGCGAACACGAGCGTTCCGTCCAGGCCGAACTGAGGCGTTTTGAGGGCCATCAGGAAGAACGACGAGATGACTTTGAAGCCGGACTGCAATCCGATAATGCGCAACGCCCAGCGCACCGTCTCGGCGGTCGTGTGCACGGCCCCCGCCACGCAGCCGTCGGCCCGCCCCGCCTTCACCATCAGATTGCCCCACACCAGGGGCTGGGCGATCAGCTTGCGGGCTTCCTCGACGGTCGCTCCTTTGGAGCGTCCTACTTCGAGGTAAAGCTGGGCGAACTGCTCGGCGTCGGGCGAAGACGTTGGGTCGACGAGGGCGGCGCCGGCGAGGGATACCCCTTTCTGGGCCGCCAGATCCTCCAGCTTGCCTGGGTTGCCCAGTATCGTGACCCTGGCCAGTTTGTCCTTGACGAGCGCTGCCGCTGCCACCAGCGTGCGGGGGTCGTCACCCTCCGGCAGGACGATGTGTTGAAGCTGCGCCCGGGCTCGGGCTCGGATGCTTTCCAGGACGTTGGGGGCTTCGACGGGCATTGGATCACCTCGATGCAGAAGTGGCCCGCCTTTCTGGCTGCCCCCAGGGGACTCCTCTAGCCGACCGGCGTGTGCGCCTGGCGCACCACTTCCCGCACCAGGTCCTCGACCGGCGACGTCACCAGTTCCTGCACGGTGAACCGATCCAGCCAGTCGTCCCGCCACGGCACGTTGGCTTCTGTCACCAACGCTCGCCACGCGTCGTATCGGTTGTGCTGCTGTTGCATCAGCTTGCGGCGGGCCGGCTGGGGCAGGGCGTCGGCGAATTCAATGTGGAGGAGCAGCAAACCGTCGCACGTCCCCTTGTGATAGAGGGGAAGAATGACGATGGGACGCCCATCGGAGCGCCCGACCCCCACATAGGCCGAGCGTTGTCGGACGACCCACTGCTTGGCGCCCGTCAAGAGCGGGTTGCGGTCGGTGCGAGATGCGATGTTGACGGCGACGCCCGTGCGGCCTTCCACTTCGATACGGGTGGCGTCGGTGGGTTGTCCCAGTTCGCCTAGTTGCGACAGGCGATAGCGGGTCGTGCCCGGCACCCGCCGGACGGCGACGTTGAGGGCCTGCAGGAGCATGAGGTCCTTGTACGACACCATCTCGGCGGCGACGCTGGCCCCCGCCAACCCGTCGAAAATGGCCCCTTCCAGTTTTTCTTCCGGGCGGGAGATGCCCACCGTGATAGTCTTCGCCTGGTGCTTGATGGCGTCGACGGGACGGCTCAATTCCGATATGGCGGTCGTCAACGTCTGCAGCACCAGGTCGTAGAGGTGGGCTGGGGTGGCTTCGCCGCCGAAGTCTTCGGCAAACGACGACAACGGAAGCCGGCCGAGGACATACTGCAAGAGCAGGGTCAACTGGCCCGTCGTGGAGCTCGACAGGGAGCTGTTGAACTTGCCATGCCGGAGCCGTTCCACCACAAGCTGAATCGCCGTGCGCAGGGCCGAGACCGACGCGGCCTGCCCGTTGTCGGTAGAAAGCGACATCTTGACCAGTGCGGCTCGGGCCTGTCGAAGAAGCGATGCCCCCTCGTCAATGGCGAGGGCGGAGTAGTAGCCCCACAAATGTCCGACCAGCGTATTCAACAGCACTGAGGTGGCGTCGGAGGTATCCGGCACGGTGATGAGTCCCGCCGCGTAGGGTTCAAAGCCCTGTGCTGACTGCGCTGCGATGACGATGGGGCAGGACTTGTGGCTCTTGAAGATGGCCACTTCCTTGATAGCGTCCTTCAACGCCACCGGCGGCAGACCGGCGGTGCAGACGAGGATCAGCGGCTCACTCGACAGATCGATATGCTTCTTGTCTTCGATGCTGTCGGAAGCAATGGACTTGTAGCACAGCTCACTGAGCTTGATGCGGATCTCATTGGCGGCCGCCCGATTGAAGCCGCTGCCCGCGACCGCCCAGTCGCGCCGGGTGGGCGCATACGCCTCGGCCAGCTTGCACACCTCACCGTGGCGGGCGAGGACGCCGGCCATCAGCTCGGGCAGGTGGGCCAGCTCCGCCAGTTGCTCGGCGACGGCATGTTCCGCGACCACGCCCAGTTGTTGTCCGAAGTAGAGGGCCAGGAGGTAGCCGGCGGTGACCTGGCTGTAAAACGCCTTGGTGGAGGCGACCGACATTTCGATATCCCGACCATCGCTGGTGTACACGACGCCATCGACTTTGTAGACGAGGTCCGAATTCCTCCGATTGACAATGCCCAGGACGGTGGCGCCCCGGCTGCGGCAGAGATCGATGGTCCGATTGGTGTCGGTGGTCGTGCCCGATTGAGACACGGCGATGACTAGCGTATCGGATAGATCGGCGCCCATGTGGTAACCGGAAAACTCGGTGGCCTTGGTGGAGCTGACCATCCAGGCGGTGCCTTCCAACAGGCGCCCCATGTAGTTGGCGATGGCGTCGCCGGCCACGGCGGCAGTACCCTGGCCCATGCAGATGATGCGCCGAATCTTGTGCTGTCGCATGGCCTCCAGGGCCCGGTGGGGCACGGTCGCCTCATCCAAAAGCCACGTCACGCGGCCGTCGTGCAGTCGGAACTTGCCCTTCAACGTGCGCTGGATGGAGCGCGGCGCTTCATGAATCTCCTTGAGCAGATAGTGTGGGAAGCCCGCCCGGTTGATGTCGCGGGTGGTGATTTCAGCCATCTTGACATCGTTGTCGGTCAGCTTGAGGGGGGTGCCGTCGAACGACATGGCGTCGATGGCCGACAGGCCGGCGGACGCATGACGGGCGTTGACGGCGAAGATCTGGCCGCGGGTCGATACGTCGCCCGACACTCTTTCGTTGGTTCCGTCCATGCGTACGAAGCGTTCCGCCAGTTCGACGACCCCGTAGAGCTCTGAGGCCACAATGCAGCCCTCATCCATGAGCCCGACGCACAGCGACTGGCCGCTGCCGGCCAGCGCCAGCCAGGTTCGGTGCGGGGCCAGGCTGGTGTGCATGACGATGGCCAGGCTGCCCTCGAATTCCGCCACCGAGCGGCGGAAGGCCTCGTCGATGTCGCCCGTCTCTCGATAATGCCAGGCGACCATCATGGGAATGATTTTCGTATCGGTCGTGATGCTGGGGCTGATGCGTTCGCCGGTCTGGGCCTCGTAGCGGGCCCGCAGGGCCTGGTAGTTGTCTACGTCACCATTGAGGGCGGCCGAGATCCAATAGCTCTGCGGGCCGCAGCCGATGGTTTCCTGCGTGACTGGGTGGCAGTTCTGTTCGCTGATGACCCCGTTGGATGCCCATCGGGTATGCCCGAAGACGTTGCTTTCGACGCTCGCTTCCGATAGAAGCGAGAGGAACATCCGGTCGGTCGAGATGTCATGCTGCAGTCGGGCCACGTTGTCGCCCAGCGCCCCCACTTCCTGAGCCACCTTGAAGGTAAAGAGGTAGGCTTCGCTGGCGGCCAGCACGCCGCCGTTGACGAAGTCCCGGGTCTGTGTGCGCTTCGCCAGGTCGTCGGCGTAGGTCTTGCGCCAGGCCTCCACCGCGGCGGCGTCGCGGGCCGACACCAGGACGGACAGCCCCAGGGAATCCCTGCCCCGGACCTCCAGCCGACCCAGGCTGCTGAGCGTGGCGGCCAGTTTCCAGCCGTGGTAGAAGAGGTGACGGTTCTGGGTGGCCTGCGCCCCCATCAGGTCACAGACCCGCTGCACCAGGCCCTGCAGATCTTCTCGCAGGAGCCATGACAGATCCCGCAAGCGTACCGACACGGCGTTCCAGGCTTCGAGTGCCGAACCCACCCAGTCGGGCCGCGGGCCGGCCTGCTCGAGCTCGTCCAGCCGGTTCGCCAGGCCCGACACCCGCTCCGCCAGCTTCTTATCCCGGGCAATCTGCCAGAGGCTGCCTTCCCGGCGCAGGACGGAGCGCTGGGCTTCCAGCTCGGTGAGCACCTGCGGCCACCGTTCGAGCCCTGCCTCAGGCCCGAGCCCGCGGACCCGCTCCTCGAGACGGCCGAGGACCCCATCCAATCCCGACGGGGACTCCTCCAAGGCCGAGATGACGCCCGCAATGCCGCACATGAGACCTCCTAACCCCTAGAACGCCCGAGGGTTCGCTCATACCCGATAGGCCTCCTGGTAGAAAGAATCTCGCAAAACCCACGACGAATAACACCGTATGGCTGATTCGAACGTGCAAATTCCGAGAAGCTGGCTGGCGGGTCTGGTCGTCCTGCTGGTGGGCAGCCTCGTGGGCCTCGCCTTCCTGCTGGGACGACAAACCGCCTCTCCGCCGCCGCCCGTGGCCGCCGTGGCCCCGGCCCCCTCCTCGACCCCCCCGCCGGCCGCGGCGGTTTCGACAGAGACTCCTCCGGTGGAGACGCCCGCCTCCGGGGCGGCCGCCCGGCCCGAGGTGTCCCCGGCCCCGACCCCGGTCCGGCCCAAGCCGAAACACGTCGTGCCCCGCAGCTCGCCCGTCGCCAAGGCAGTGGCAGCCTACTTCGCGGCGGTCGACAGCATCGACCAGGGGCAGTTGACCGACGACCCGCAGAAATTTGCCAACCAGGTCGTCCAGGGGGCCATGAGCGGCGACATGTCGGGCATGGACAAGCTCATCCGGGAGGCCGAGAAAGGGCGCTCCAAGCTGCGCGCGCTGACGCCGCCGGACCCGTGCCGGCACTACCACCGCGACAGTCTCGCGGTGGTGGAGGAGAGCCTCCACCTGCTGCACGCCATGGAGCAGGCGCTCAAGACCAACGACGCCAACGCCCTCGCGACCATGGCTGGGGAGGCCCAGACCATGCAGTCTCGCTCCCAGGCGCTGAAGGATCAAGAGGCCGACCTGAAGTCCGCTTACAGCGTCCCCTAAAGAGGGTTTGCAAGATCCGCGGTGGATTCCAGGGGGTGGGAAGCCGCTATGCTGGAACGGCCCAGGAGGTCCAGGCGCTCAATGCCTTCATCAACCTCATCCGAGCCTCGGAATCGCTGACCAGTCGTCTGGCGACGCCCTTGGCCCAGTCGGGGCTGACCACCAGCCAGTTCGGGGTGCTCGAGTCGCTGTATCATCTCGGCCCCATGTGTCAGGGCGACATCGCCCAGAAGATTCTCAAGAGCACGGGCAACATCACCATGGTGGTCGACAACCTGGAGAAGCGGTCGCTGGTCGAACGGCGGCGCGAAGGCGACGACCGGCGGTTTGTCACCGTGCGCCTGACCCGGCAGGGCGAAGCCCTGATTGGGAGCATTCTTCCCCAGCACATCGAGCGGGTGATGCAGGCCATGTCGGCCCTCACCCCGGCGGAACAAGAACAGCTTCGGGCGCTCTCCCGCAAGCTGGGCCGGGCCGTGGCGGCCGCCCCATAGAAAGGACTTTTACGTGCAGTTCAAACGCATGCTGGTCATGTCACTCCTGGGGCTGGCCCCTTTGTGGGCCTCGCCCTTGGGGTACCCTCCCGCGCCCCGGTCGAATACCGTCGACCACTATGGCCAGGTGGCGGTACCCGATCCCTATCGGCCGCTGGAAAACCTGGACAGTCCTGCGACTCGTCGCTGGGTGCAAGCTGAGACTCGGCTGACCGAGTCGGTGCTGAGCCGGATTCCCGTGCGGGCGAAGCTGCGCAAGCGCCTGGCGGAGTTGTGGAACTACACCCGGGAATGGCCCCCCGACAAAGAAGCGGGCCGCTACTTCATGTTTCGCCAGGCAGGCCTGCAGCCGCAGAGAGTGCTGTACGTCAAGGATGGACCGCAGGGGGAGCCCCGGCGGCTGCTCGACCCCAATCCGCTGTCGGCCGACCACACCACGTCGATCGCCGACATCTCCGTATCGAAAGACGGGAAACGGCTGGCATGGGGGGTGTCGGAGAAAGGATCCGACTGGCAGACCTGGCGGGTTCGCGATGTCGATACGGGCCAGGACACGAGCGACGAGCTGCACTGGCTCAAGTTCACCCGGGCCGCCTGGACCCCGGATAACGCCGGGTTCTATTATGGCCGGTACGAGAAACCCGGCGGTGACACCACCATGACGGCGGTCAACCAGGCGCAGCGGGTGTATTACCACAAGCTGGGCACGCCGCAGGACAGCGATACCCTGGTCTACCAGGATGCGACCCATCCGAAGCGCATCTTCGATTTGGGGACGACCGACGACGGGCACTATCTCATCTTCACGGTCGACGAGGGAACCGATAGCAGGACCGGGCTCATGTACCTGGACCTGACCGTCCCCGGGGCCCAGGTCACAGAGTTGTTCCCGCCTTTGAAGGCGGCCTACAGCGTCATCGGCAACGAGGGCAGCCTGTTCTACATCATGACCGACGAGGGCGCGCCACGCGGCAAGGTCGTCGCGGTGGATTTGCAGCATCCTACCGTGGCCAAGACCATCGTTCCAGAAGGGAAGGACGCCTTGAAGGGCGTGACCCTGGTGCACGACAAGCTCATGGCCGCCTACCTGCACGATGCCCACAGCCGGCTCCTGCAGTATTCGACCGCTGGGGCGATGGAGCGGGAAGTAACGTTGCCCGGTCTGGGGACGGCCTCCGAGGTAAATGCCCATCAAGCAGATGACGAAGCCTTCTTCTCGTTCACGAGCTTCACCGTGCCCATGGGGGTCTATCGGATCGATATGACCACTGGAGGGGTAACCCCGTTCTATACGCCCAAGACCCCTATCGATCCTGATCGGTACGAAACGAAGCAGGTCTTCTATCGGAGCAAGGACGGCACCCGGGTGCCGCTCTACCTGTGTGCCCACCAAGGGGTCATGGGCAAGGGCCCGGTGCGTACCTTGCTGTACGCCTACGGCGGGTTCGACATTCCCATCACGCCGGCGTATTCAACGGCCGCGGTGGCCTGGATGGACCAGGGGGGCATTTATGCCGTGGCCAACATCCGGGGCGGCGGGGAGTACGGTGAAGACTGGCACCGCCAGGGCATGCTGACCCACAAGCAGACGGTGTTCGACGATTTCATCGCGGCGGCCGAGTACCTG
>DASYBA010000818.1:0-2735 GCA_036501005.1 Candidatus Xenobia bacterium
GGTCGGTCACAATGACCTGCAGGCCCAGCTCGCGAGCCAGCGCCACCTCACCCGGGCTGCTACTGCCGCAATCGACGGTCACCAGGAGCGCGGCCCCCTGCTCGGCGGCCCACCGCACCCCTTCGGCCGAGATGCCGTAGCCCTCGTCGATGCGATGGGGAATGTACCAGAGCGGCGACTGGTGCTGATCGCGCAGGAAGGTCACCAGGAGGGCCGTAGCCGAGACTCCGTCGCAGTCGTAGTCGCCGTGGACGCAGACCGACCGGCCCTGTCGCATGGCGTCGGCCAGGAGATCCGCGGCCCTGGCCATGCCCAGCATGGCCTTTCCCTCGTGCCACACCTCGGTGCGAGGCGACAGGAAGCGGCGCACCGCCTCGACCGTGTCGACCCCTCGGTTGATGAGCACCTGGGCGGTCAACGGGTGAATCCCGGCCTGGGCAGCCAAGATGCGGGCCTGGGAGGACCGATCCTCAGCTACGACCCACCGCGGTTTTGAACGGACTTCAAGCATGTGAGGGCCTTTCAAGGACCAGGGGGCTCCTCCTCTGTGGGCGAAAATGAGGACATGGTGCGAGAGCGGGTGTTCCGGGACCCGGTTCACGGCAACATCCGGATCGAAGACCCGGCCATCCTGGCCGTCATCGATGCCCCGGAGTTCCAGCGGCTCCGCCGTATTCGACAGTTGGGCATGTGCTTCAACACCTACCATGGCGCCGAACACTCGCGCTTTCAGCACTCCATCGGGGCCATGTGGATCATGCATCGCATCCTGGCGTCGTGGGCCGACCGGGGCTACCTCGAGGTCACCCGGGAAAAGCGGCGGGCGGCCTGCCTGGCGGCCCTGCTCCACGACCTCGGGCACGGCCCGTTCTCGCACGCCCTGGAGCACACCTTCTCCCACTATCGACACGAAGACCTCGGGCGGGATCTGCTGGTGCGCCGCCTCGCCCCCATGTTGGAAGCGCTGGACGTCGACGTCACCACCGTCGTGGGCCTCATCATGGGCACGACCCAGGACACGTTCCTGCACGAGCTGATTTCGAGCCAGTTGGACGTCGACCGCATGGACTACCTCATGCGAGACTCGCTCTACGCCGGCGTGAAATACGGCATGTTCGACCTGGAACGCGTCATTGCGACGCTGCTCCCCCTGCACGACGGCGATCGGGTCGTCACCGCCATCGATCCGAAAGGCGTGCATGCGGTTGAAGAATACATCTTCTGTCGATACTTCATGTACTGGCAGGTGTATTTCCACAAGACGACGCGAGCTTCGGAAGTATTATTGAGACTGGTGTTGCGCCGGGCGCGGGAGCTGGCCCCGCATATCTACCTGCCGCCCAACCTGGCCTTCCTGTTCAACGCCCAATCCGACTGGATAGACGCCTTCGTCGACATCGACGACTACGACATCTTCCACTGCATCAAGCTGTGGCAGCGGGAAAAGGACGAAGTCCTGTCCGGACTGGCCGAGCACTTCACCCACCGGCGCCTGTTCAAGATGATCCCGTGTCCGGATGCGGAGGGGGTCGATCGGGTGCGGGGGTTGATGGACAAGCGATATGGAGAGATGGCAGGGTACTACTGGCATCTCGACCGTCCGCATGACTCGGCCTACGACTTCTATCGATCGGGGCACGGCAAGGACGTCATTCGGGTCAAGTCGAATGGCGGCTGGGCGGAGATCTCGGAGGCGGCCATGACCGGCGCCATTCGAGCGCTGGCCCAGGAGGTCAGCAAGACGTGGCTATGCGTGGCGCCGGAATGCCACGCCGACGTCCTGGCGGTACTGGGCATGGACTGCCCTATGGGCGCCGTTACCGTTTGAAAAAGAGCATCGCCCTCGCGACGCTGGCGGTCTTGCTCTGTTGCATCCGTCCCGTCTTCGACTTCGACGTCTGGTTCGACATGCGCATGGGTGACTACATCTGGTCGAATCAGACCATCCCTCATTTCATGAATTTCCTGTGGGAACATGCGCAATTGAAGCCCGTCTACTGGCCGGCCGACGAGTGGGGGTTCGACGTGCTGTCCCGCTGCCTGTGGGGCATGGGGGGGGTGACGGCGCTCGAGCTGTATGTCGCGGTCGCCGCCGCCGGGGCGTACCTGCTCAACGCCTGGGCGGCTCGGCGGCGGGGGGTCGGTCTCGGTTCGATCGTGGCGGTGGCCCTCCCCTTTGTGATGATCGAGTCGACCCGCTTGATGCCGCGCCCACAATTGGTCACCGACCTGTTTCTGGCGACGTTTGCCGTGGTGGCAACGACCCGGCGCTCCTGGCTCTTTCCGCTGCTGCTGGTGGCATGGTCGAACATGCACGGAGGGGCATTCGCCGGCCTGGTGTTTTGTGGCGCACTGTGGGTCGGGGACGTCATCGAAAAACGTCCGACCGCCAAGGCGATGGGGGGGTATACGGCCCTGTGCGTCGGGGCCCTGATGGCGAACCCGGGGGGATGGCATCAGCTCCAATACATCGTCGAGAACTTCGCCACCCGCCCGCTGCCGGTGGCATGGGTCGAGGAGTGGCGGCCCACCGGATGGAACCCATGGTTCTGGGGGACAGTCGCCCTGCTCGTCGTCGGCCTCGGAGCCGGGTGGCGGAAAGGTCGGGTCCGGCTGGGCGATGTGCTGGTGGCGCTGGGCTTCACCTTCCTGGGCTTTCGATACGGGCGGGCTTTGTCGGATTACCTGGCGGCGACGCTGAGCCTCCAGATGCTCGCCCTCGATTGTCTCGTTCC
>DASYBA010000819.1:0-9689 GCA_036501005.1 Candidatus Xenobia bacterium
GAACACCAGACTGTACCAGGGCGATCGGGTGCTTTCCAGGTAAGCTTTCATACCCCTTGATTCGCTCCTACGGCTGCCAGCCCCCGCCCAAGGCACGATAGAGCTGAACCAGGGTCAACAGCTCGTCACGACGAGCCTGCGCCGCGCTGAGCTGGGCGTTGAAGAGGTCGCGGTCCGCATCCAGCGCGTTCAACAGGGTATCGACCCCCCCGTTGTAGCGGAGGTAGGCCAGCCGGGACCGCTCCTGCAAGGTCTGCACCAGGGCCTCTTGCTGGGTGCGAAGCTCACGGGCCGCGGCGTGATCCACCAGAGCGTTCGATACGTCGTGCAGGGCCGTCACGACGCTGGCCTCGTACTGGATGAGCGCCACCTTCTGGTTGGCCCGGGCCAACGCCAGGTTGGCCTGTAACGCCTCCCGTGGCGATAAAGCGCCACTGATGGTGGGATTGATGCCGTTTTCATAGCTGCCCCGCGTGAACAGGTTGGCCAGGCGACTGCTCTGCAACCCCAGGAAGCCGGTCAGCGAGAATTCCGGCAGGAAAGCGGCCCGAGCCGACTTCACCAGGTAGCGCGTGGCCTCCAGGTTGGCTTCGGCCGAGCGAATGTCAGGACGTCGGAAAAGCAACGTCGAAGGCAGGCCGGCCGGCACCTCCGGCGGCTCGGTCTGTGCCACCAGGGTCGCCCGCGTGACCGGTGCGGGCGGATTGCCCAACAGCAGCTCGAGATTGTTCTCGGCGTCTTCGATATGCTGCTGCGTCTGGGTCATGGTGATCTGGGCCTGATCCACCAGCTCCTGGCCCTGACGCACGTCCAGCATGGTGGCCAGGCCGCCTTGCTCCCGGGCGGTGATGATGTTGAGCGAATCCAGGCGGGTCGCCAGGGTCCTCCGCTCGATATCCAGCTCCGCGTCCATTTCGATCAGGTTGAAGTAGTCGCTCGCCACGTCGCTCACCACCACCGACATGACCGCCTGGCGATCGGCCGCGGAAGCCACCAGTTGCAAGCGGGCGGCATTGGTCTGGTTGCGGAGCCGGCCCCACACGTCGATCTCGTACGACAATAGGTTGAGCACCAGGCCGCCCAGGGTCACGGTGCGGGGCTCCAGCCCCTTGAAGAAGCCGGGCGAATTGGTCGTCACGCCGTTGGAATTGTAGTCGGCCGTGAGGGTAATGTCGGGACTCTGCTTGGCATGGGTGATGCCCAGGTTGGCCTCGGCGGCCTCGACCCGGGCCATGGCCGTGCGGAGGTCGGGATTCTGCTGCAAGGCAGTCCGCACCAGGGCTTGCAACTGCGAATCCTGGAACACTTTGAACCACTCGAAGTCGCCTACCGAAACCGGTCCCGCCGTATCGGTGCCGCGATAGACCGGCGGCACCTGGGGGTCGGCCCATAGCGGACCGGTCGCCAGGATCAGGAGGAGAAGCCATTTCCTCATGACTTCTTCCTCCTCGACTCAATCATGACGAACAAGGCCGGCACGAAGAAAATACCCAGCAGGCTGGCCGCCAGCATGCCCCCGATGACGGTCGTTCCCATGATGCGGCGGGCCACCGATCCGGCGCCGCTGGCCGTCCACAGCGGCAGACACCCGAGGATGAAGGCGAAAGACGTCATGATGATGGGGCGCAGACGGAGGCGAGCGCCTTCGAGGGCGGCCTCGACCACGCTCCGGTGCGCCAGCTCTTCCTTGGCAAATTCGACAATCAAGATGGCGTTCTTGGCCGCCAGCCCGATGAGCATGACCATGCCGATCTGCGAATACAGGTCGTTTTCCATCTGCACCCTGTACGGCGGCAGGATGGCCTGCAAAAAGAGACGCCGCAGCCACAGCACGCCAAAGGCCCCGAACACCGCCACCGGCGTCGACAAGAGCACCGAGAACGGCAAGGACCAGCTTTCGTACAGGGCCGCCAGGATGAGGAACACAAAGACGAGGCAGACCCCGAACACCGTGGTGGCGGAAATGCCCTCCTGCGCCTTTTTCTCCTGATACGACATGCCCATGTAGTCGTAGCCCATCTCCCGCGGCATGGTCTGGGCAAAGGTCTCCTCGAGCGCCTTCATGGCCTGCGCTGAGCTGTAGCCGGGCGCGGCGCTGCCGATGATCATGGCCGATCGATAGAGGTTGTAGTGCATGATGAACTCGTTGCCGGGACGCATCTCGAACTTCGTCAGGCCCGCCAGCGACACCATCTGGCCGCCTTTGTTGCGCACGTAGAACTCGCCCAGCTTGCTCAAGCTGGTGCGGTACTCGCCCTCGGCCTCCACATAGACCTGCCATTGGCGTCCGAAACGGTTGAAGTAGTTGACGAAGATGCCCCCCATGAAGGCCTGGATGCTGTGGTAGACGTCGGCCAGGTCCACCCCCTCCTGCAGCACCTTGTCTTTGTCGACCTGTACGGAGGCCTGTGGCACCCCACCGAGGAACGTGCTGGAGACAAATCCGATCTCCGGACGCTTGCGGGCGGCGGCCACGAACGTGTCCAACTGCTGGGCGAGGAAGCTGATGTCCTGGCCCGATCGATCCTCCAGGATGAAGGTGAACCCGGCGGAAGTGCCCACGCCCTGGATGGCGGGCGGCGAGAAACTGAAGGCGATCCCCTCCGGCATGCCGCCGAGCGTCTTGTTCAAATGCTGTTCGATATCCTGGAGCGCTTCGCCCGGTGCGCGCCGCGCACTCCAGTCATCCAGGGTGACGAAGAAGAACGCATTGTAGGAGGTCTGCACGAAGCTCAACAGTGAAAATCCGATGACGCTGTTGACGTACTTGACGCCCGGCGTGTGCAGCAGCACGTCTTCGACGTGGCGGGCAGCTTCCGAGGTGCGTTGAGAAGACGCGGCGTTGGGCAGTTGCAGGCTGACGAACACGTAGCCCTGGTCCTCGTCGGGCAGGAAGCTGGACGGCAGCTTGCCCCCCAAGAGGCCCGCCGCCAGCCCGAAGCCCACCAGCAGCACCAAGGCCACGACGGCCTTTCGAATCATGGCCGCGGAGCCCTTGACGTACAGGCTGGTGGCCTGCTCGAAGCGGTGGTTGAAGAAGGCAAAGACCCCACCCCGTTTCCCTTGCCGCGGCCGCAGCAACAGGGCCGAGAGCGCTGGACTGAGGGTCAGGGCGTTGAAGGCAGACAGCAAAACCGATACGGCGATGGTGACAGAGAACTGCTGGTACAGTCGGCCCGTGATGCCGGGAACGAAAATGGTCGGCACGAACACGGCCGACAGCACCAGGGCGATGCCGATGACGGGTGCCGTGATCTCTTCCATGGCCTTCAGGGCGGCCTCGCGGGGGGCCAGGCCTTCTTCGATATGGCGTTCGACCGACTCCACCACCACGATGGCGTCGTCCACCACCAGGCCGATAGCCAGCACCAGGCCAAAGAGCGAGAGTGTGTTGACCGAGAATCCGAAGAGCGGAAAGAAGATGAACGTGCCGATGAGCGACACCGGTACGGCCAATAACGGGATGAGCGTGGGCCGCCAGCCCTGCAGGAAGACGTACACCACCAACACCACCAGCACGATGGCGATGCCCAGGGTAATGCCGATCTCCTTGATGCCTTCCGACACGGCCTGGGTGGTATCGAGAGAGACCACGTAGTCCATGCCCGGAGGAAACCGCTGCCGCACCTTCTCCATGAGGGCCTTGACGCCGTCGGCCGCCGACACGGCGTTGCTGCCCGGCAACTGGTAGATGGCGATGATGGCGCTCGGCTTGCCGTTCAGGCGCCCCGCCAGGCTGTAGTCCTGGGCCCCCAGTTCGATACGAGCCACGTCCTTGACCCGCACCATGCCGCCATCGGCGTTTTCGCGCACGACGATGTTCTCGAAATCCTCCGGGGTGGAGAGGCGGCCCTGCGCCCGCACCGTGTAGGTGAACTCCTGCCCCTTGGGTGCGGGCTCGCCGCCGATCTGTCCGGCCGGGTTCACCGTGTTCTGGGCCTGCACCGCGCTGACCACGTCCGATACCGTGACCCCGAGCTTGGCCAGCCGATCCGGTTTCACCCAGATGCGCATGGCGTATTGGCCCGCGCCGAAGACCGTGACACTCCCGATACCCGGCACCCGGGTCAACTGGTCGTTCAGGTTGATGACGGCGTAGTTGGCCAGGAACTTGCCGTCATACCGGCCGTCCTTGGAGAAGAGCGAGACCAGAAGGAGGGGGGCCGACAGCGACTTCTGCACCGTGACGCCCTGCGCCACCACGTCGGCCGGCAGTTGCGGCTGTGCTTGTGCGACCCGGATCTGGGTGAGGATGAGGTCGGTATTCGGATCGCTGCCGACGGCAAAGTCGATCGTCATGCGCATGGGGCCGGTGGAGGCGTTGACCGACTGCATGTAGTTGAGGTTGTCGACACCGCTCAACTGCTGTTCGATAGGCACCGCTACCGACTGCTCCAGCGTCTGGGCGTCGGCGCCCGGGTAGTTGGCCTGGATGCGAATCTCGGGCGGCACGATGTCGGGATACTGCGCCACCGGCAGGTTGCGGAGGGTGATGAGGCCGATGATGACGGTCAGGATGGAGATGACCATGGCCACGATGGGCCGATCGATAAAAAATTTGCTCACGGCTCAGGATCCCTTCGTCCAGGGGGTCGGCTTGACCGTCGCTCCGTCTCGCACTTTGCTGGTGCCCTCCACCACGACGGTGTCGCCCGCCTTGAGGCCGTCCAGCACGATCCACTGCGAACCGACCCGGTCGCCGAGGCGCACGCTCCGCAGGGTGACCTTGTCGTCGGCCCCAACCACCGCCACCTGGTTGCGATCCTGCATTTCAGTGACGGCTCGCTGGGGCACCATGAGCGCGTGCGGTTCGACGTATTTGACGCTGCGGATGCGTGCATACTCGCCGGGCCGCAGCACGCCTTCCGGATTGGCAAAGGTGGCCGTGACGGTGAGGTTGCCGGTGGCCGGGTCGACGTTCCGGTCGGCGGCATAGAATCGGCCCGGGTGCCGATAGACCGAGCCGTCGGCCAGCACCAGCTCAAAGCTCAGTTGGCGAGACGCCTCCAGATTGCTGCGCATGCTGGGATGGCGCCGCAAGCTCTCCAGGTACTCCTGCTCCGGCAGGCTGAAAACGACCTTGATAGGGTTCACCGTCGAAACGGTCGTCAAGGCCGCGGTGGTCGGCCCCACGAGGTCGCCGACCTGGGCCTGGGCCAGACCCGCCACGCCGTCGACCGGAGATTCGATACGCGTGAACGTGAGATTGAGCTGGGCCGTGCGTACCGCGGCGTCGGCCGACTGCACCTGGGCCCGAGCCGTGACGATGGCAGAAGAAGACGTGCCCACCTGCGCCAACGCGGCCGCCACCGCGGCATGCGCCGTCGCCATCTGGGCGGTCGCCGCCGCGATGGCCCCGCGGGCGGTGCTGACCTGAGCCTGCGCCGCGTGCACCTGGGCCACCGCCACCCGGTTGACCTGGACCGCATTGTCCAGGTCCTGCTGGGTGACGGCTTTCTTCTCGCGCAGCGGTCGGTATTTGTCGACGTCAAGCTGGGTCTTGACCTGGTTGGCCTCGGCCTGTTTCTCGGTGGCCTGCATCTGCTCGACCTGCCCACGCGCTTGTTCGAGGGCAGCCTGCGCCATCAGAATCTGGCTCTTGGCCTGCTGCACCACGGCTTCCGATTGGGCTTTCTGGCTGGTGGCCTGACCCAACTGGCCCTGCGCCTGGGCCAGTTGCCCTTGCGCCTGCGCCAGGGCGGCTTGCATGGGGCGCGGATCGATGACGAACAGCAACTGCCCCTTGCGCACCTGTGACCCTTCGTGGTAGGCCTTTTCCTGCAGGTAGCCCGACACCTGGGCCTTGATGACCGCGTTGACGAAACCGTCCAGCGTGCCCACCCACTCTCCGTAGATGGAGACCTTCTGCGGCTGGACTTGGAGGACTTGGACCTCGGCAGGAGGCGGGGGCGGGGGTTGGGCGGGTTTGGATGTACAGCCGGCCAGCAACAAAGCGGCCAGCCCGTGGATGAAAGCTCTCCTCAAGAAACACTCCGCCGCACAGCCCGCGGCCCTCAGACAAAGTTTAGGGCTGTACTATACACCCCTTAGCAGACTATCCCTGCTGCTCGAAGAGTTTCTTGTCGATCTGCGAGGGCGCCGTCAGGGTGGCAGCCACCACGCCCAGCATCATGTCGGGAATGCCCTGCATCTCCTGGGTCGGAGGGTGGTATTGCGGATTCCGATGCTGCCCGCCCGGCACAAAGACGTGACCGTCGTCCAGCAGGTCCTTGACGGCCATCTGCTCCAGCGGGAGGGAGCTCTGGCTCGGGTATTGCTGGCGGATGAGCTGGCGGCCGTCAGCGGCGGACATGTGCGGCAGCTTGACCTGGTCGGCCAACTGCAGCAAGCTGTCGGTTTCAGCAGCGGTGGGGCCTTGCACGATGGGGGCCGGTTGCTCGGCTGGAGCAGACAGGTGCATGCCGAGCACGACCCGACCGACGCCTTGCTGCCGCGCGGCCTGCGCCAGGCGGGCCACCTGCGGCGCAAACTGGGCATACCGCTGATCGTTGTAGTCGTTGATGGGGCCCAGGTGGGCGGGGTCGAAATCGAGGGTCGACAGTTCGGCCGCTGGGCTCCCCTGGTTTTCGTCATAGGCGGGCAGGGCCACCAGCATGGACTTCTCGTCCTGGCACGCCGCCGCGACGGGAAAGTTGTCTACCGTACCGCCGTCCATCAACTGCATTCGATACAATTGCCCGTCGCCACGCGAGATGCGGATCTGCGGCGAGTTGAAGAAGGCCGGGACCGCAGCGGAGGCACAGATGGCCGCCACCACGTCCATGTTGGGCGTCGCCTCGCTGGAGAACACGATATGGCCATCGGCCCCGATATTGAACTGGTTTTTCAGATCCGCAGGCACGTTGGTATCCAATACGGTGGAACACACCTTCAGCTTGTAGGGCAGATCCCGGAACAGGATGGGCCGCCCCTGGATGCCCAGCTTGTCGCCCAACAGCTTGTACAGCCCCTGATACATGCCTTGCTCAGAGAAGAGCCCTTCCCGGTTGACGCCGCGGACCTTCGGATCGACGCCGCCTTCCAGCCACATGTAGTCGGAGTAGAACTTCTTGAAGTCCATTTGTTGCATGGCGCCGGACAGTTCGTCCAAGCCGAACCCGCCGGCCAGGATGCCCGCCGTGATGGCGCCGGCCGAGGTGCCTACGAACTCGTCGATGGCAATCTGGCCCTGCCCCTGGTCGATGGCCTTGGCCATCTGGCTGAGGCACTCGGGATAGGCGAAGCCCTTGCCTCCGCCCCCCTCCAGGACGATGCTCATCTTGACCGGAGCCTGGCCCGCCACCGGCTGCCCCAGGATCATTTGCCGCGAAGGGCCGGCCGCCAACTGGATGTCACGGGTCGACATGCCCGGGGTCTGGGGGGGCGTGTAGAACTCGCTCACGATCAGCGGATGTTGGCCGAAATCGGCATGTCGAAACGAGAGGCCGAAGTTCACGTCCCCATAGCGCTCGGTGCGGTGCGTCATCCAGTCGAGCAGGCCAAAGTGGCGTAGCGACTCGGCGTATCGCGCATTCATCGGGTGGCGGGTGTTCGCTCCGTACTCGCCCCGCTGCAGCACCTGGAGCTGGGCGTCGACCGCAGGGTCGCTGGCATCGATCTGGCCACTCAGCACCCGGTCGACGTCGATGCCCCGGTAGCCGCTCAAGGTCGCTTTCAGTCGAGCCTCACGCGCCTCGATGGCGGGCTTGCAGGCCTGAATCTCGTGGGTCAGGAGGTTCCGGAACTGCTCCCGCTCGTCGATGCCCAGGCTGTCGAGACTGTGCTCGACGGCCTCTCGGAGAGCCATCGAGCGATCGTAGCGCTCCTGTATCGGCTGGCCGGAGGATCGATCGATCAGGTCGATCATGGGCGCGTTGTCGGGCGAGACAAGGTTGAACTGCGGGTCATTGGGGGCCAAAAGGTTGAGGGACACCCACGCTTTCGCCAGCGGCGCCAGCAGGCTGCTGCGCTGCTCCGGTGACACCTCCCGCAACATCTTGACCCAATAGGTCTGGACCCCGGTGAGCAGGTCCCGATCCAGGCCCACCACCGCGTCGGCGAAATCGGCCAGGTTCTGAAAGGTGGGGCGCTCGCCGTTCCCGGCCAGCCCGATGAGTTTTCGATACGCATCTTGAGACTGTTTCGGGTCGGGCATGAGGCCCATGGGGTCCTGGTTCCGGCCGGTCAGCCAGGGGGGCGTCAGCTCGTGCTTCACGGTCTCGACGGCGGCGTGCACCTGCGGACTCACCACGTACAGCCAGGGGTCAACCTTCTCATGGTTCGAATGGACTCGGGTCACGAGCCAACGGTAATAGTCGCGCGGATCGGGAAAATCCGCTCCCAGAGTATTCTCGCGTTGAGCAATGGACGCCAGCGACTCCGTCGCGATGGAATCCGTCGCGCTCGGCCGGGTGGGATCGCCCTCCGTGTTGATGTAGACGGGGAATTTGCCGGCCTGGGCCCGCTCCATGAGCTGCTGCCAGACCTGGTCGAGAGGGGGCTGGGGAGGCGGCAGCTTCTGCAGCTTCTCGAGGGGGAGGTTGGAGAAGAGACGCACCAGGTGATCGGCCTGGTCCGACCGGCAGGGCCCAGAAAAACGTAGGCACCCTGGCCGTCCACGCCCTGGCCGTTGGCGATGGCTTCAAACAGGGGAACGGCCGCGTCTTGCTGGGGAGCGAGCGTCTGGTAGAGGGTCCGGTCGACGTTGAACAAGTCGTTGATGTTGACGCCCGCATTCTTCTCCACGGGCCCGGACAGCTTGCTCAGGCCGTAGTCGACGATCGAACCGTACGGGCCGGGAAACTTGTAGGCCATCCAGTCGTGGAGGCGTTCGGCGTTGGTCCTGTGCGCAGGCTTGACGGCGGGAAAGCCCGGACCGAGATCGACGGCCCGGGGTCCAGGTCGGAGCGCGCGGGGCTGGATGCTTGGAACCATCTTGCTCTCCAAGATCTGCGAACCGTCTCTCCTAAAGACCAGTATAGGTTGAATCGGGGTGACCCGTGTTGCCGACTTGTTACGGTCCGGTGCCAGCCCGATGGTCTTTACAAGATGACAACCTTCCTGTCAACAAAGGATAACAGCCACGAGCTACAGTGGTGAAAAGGAGTGAGTAGCATGAACAACACGGTAGGACGCATCAAGGACCAGACCCTGGCCCAGTACATCAAGACCCACGACGCCACTGAGGCGCTCGAGACTGTCAAGGGCGACATCCATGACAAGCTGGACTATGTCCAGCAGGCCATGTTCGGCGAGACCGGCTACGACCCCAAGGTCGCTCGGGCCATCATGGGCGACCTCCGAGAGGGCGTCAAGGCGATGGTGGAGGCTCCGGTCGAGGGGTACCGGCAAAATGCCCAGGACGCGTCTGCCGTCGCCAACAGCTTGACCCAGGACCGCAAGGGCGAGATCGACGGACAGAAGGTCGAGCTTCGCAGCGGCGACACGCAGCATACCGACGGAGCCGTGATCCGGCCAGAGGGGTATCCTGTCGTCTTCTTTGGCCAGGAAGGGGACAAAGCGACCGGGTCGACCGTGACCATCGGAGACGAACACGCCGGGTTGTCGGCGACCGCCTACAACTTTGAGACGCTCCGAGCGGGGTACGGGTCAGCGGAGACTCGCCCCGGCCTGGATGGCACCATGGCCCTGGTCAACGACTTGACCCCGCAGATCCAGGGCATCCTGAC
>DASYBA010000820.1:0-6953 GCA_036501005.1 Candidatus Xenobia bacterium
AATTCGGACTGGTCGACCGGGACCAGGATCTTGCGAAACATCTTCATGACATCTCCTTTCTAGCGCTATTGTGTCACCTGGATCAGCGTCGGACCATCAGGCCGGGGGCGGAGCCGCATTAGGGTATATACCTGATGCCGATATCGAATCCACCGTCGGCGACCTGTATCACCATTTTGCCGACCGCTCTCCGGAGGCCAGCGAAAGACAATTCTGGCGCCCCAGCGATTGCGAAGCGGCCGAGGCGACACTTCCCGAGCCACTCCGCAACCATCTGGAAGGCCTCAAGGCGTTCCAGGACCTGGTCCACCAGCTCAGGAGGGAAAAAGACACCCTGCGGAAGCCTGTCGAACAGGTGCGTACGGCCGCTGAGCTGGAAGGATCTGAAGTCTTCCACATAGGCCTGAGCCGTGCGACCAGGGCCCGTGGCCGTGGGTTGCCACAATGGTCTGCGGCCAGCCTGCGCTGGTCGTCCTGTTCATAGGGAAAGTGTGCCCCGGCGTCGGGAAAGACGGACAAAGAGGGATGTGGACGTGCGCCAGCAACAGGCTGGCGCCAGAGCGCCGGGCCAGGGCCTCGGCCAAAGGCAGGGATCGTTCGGAGCGGGGTGACCCGTCCAGACAGACGATGATGCGTTTCATGGCTCCATGGTAACGCCAGTGGGCGAGTCGGAGCCATCGGTTCTTCACCGATGTCCGTGGCTCGACCGCTGGCAGCCACCGTGCCGGATGGACGCGCGTCGACGTCGAAGGGCACCTCCCTTCGGGGCGTAAGTGTCCAGTACGCCTGGAGTATGGCTTCAGCCAGTCTGCTCGATCGACAACAGGGTCGTGATGCCGCCCTCGCTCTCGATCTGCAGGGTAGCTGCCGAGCTTGATGTCACTTCCCGTATGCGAACGTGCGTTGGTTTGTCGATAATGTGGGTGACGTGCTGGTCGGCCTGGTCGCCGATCAACAGCGAGATCTGGGCTTTCGAGTGCTTGATGTCGGCTTCTATGGCTGCGAGCGGCAGCCCATGAGTCGCCAATTGGGCTCCCAGTTCGCTGCCCAACAACTCCATGCGGCATGGTCTTCCACCATATCGTTCCATGAGTTCGGCAAGAAAGACCGGCCAATCGTATCGACTGATTTCCCTGGTTGCCATGGTCACACCTCCTGGGCCCAGCGGGGCCGTCATCATGATGGCACTCCGAAGACGCTCTCGACATCGGGTCCACACCCGACGACGCCTCGGGCCCACGAAGGGTCTGCACAGATGCGGCCTGGAGTTGAATTCACACGGCCTTCCACTGGCCGTGCACCAGGTGCACCAGGTTGAAGGTTCCCAGCCCCATCCCGGCCACCAGGCCGAAGACTATCGCATATCGCATGCCAGGAGATCCCGAATGTCCCATGGCTGCCAGTATCGCGCTTCTCCCGATGGAGACGCCAGCGGTCGAAGGCCCGATGTTCTACGGATCGGTTCGAGACCCGATGGGCGATGGGGCCCTCACCTTAGCAAACTTGCTTGGGCCGCCTCAAAGACTGGCTGGAGTGGCCGAGGTACGATAAAGCCATGGAAACCACCGTAAGTCGCCTGGCCGACCTGATTGATTATCAGCGCGGCGCTGTCGTCAGTCGACAGCTCCTCAAGGAAAAGACCGGCAATGTCACGCTGTTCGCCTTTGACGGGGGCGAAGGATTGGCCGAGCACACCTCGCCGTTCGCCGCGTTGGTGCAGGGCGTGGAAGGCGAAGCCACCATCACGATCGGGTCGACCAGCCACCATCTCTCGGCGGGGGACATCCTTCATTTGCCGGCCGACATTCCACACGGCATTCGAACGGAAAAGCCGTTCAAGATGCTTCTCACCATGATTCGGGCCCCTCATGCCTGACAATTGCCGTTCGGCTTGCCAACTTCCTGAGAATTGAGTATACTTCACGCTATGCGATGGCTTCTCCGTTTATTGTTGTGTCTACTGGGTTTGTGTCTCTTCGGCTGTGCCCGTACCGCGGTCCCCTCTTCGCCGGCCGGGTCTCCGTCGCCTGATCCCTATGACGAGTCGCAGATGGACTTCCATCCCTCCCCGGCCGTCGTTCGCAACGACCATCCGCATACCGGTCCCTACTGGTCGGGCAGCGCGATATCGCCCGGGCCGGAGGTGCCCGCCCTGGATCCTTCCCCAGTGAAGACACTCCAGTTGGACGTCGTGGACCGAATCATCGACCTGGCGCCCGGCATCAAATACCACGCCTGGACCTTCGGCGGCCAAGTGCCCGGCCCGATCATCCATTGCCGCCAGGGCGACCTCATCAAGTTCAGCATGACGAATCGGAGCAACGAGACACTGCCGGCGGCGCCTGAGCTGACCTCCCCCATGATGCACTCCATGGACTTTCACGCCGCCATGGTGAGCCCGGACGACAAGTACCGCTCCATTGCCCCGGGCCAGACCATCGAGTTCCAGTTCCACGTCAACTATCCCGGCGTCTTCATGTATCATTGTGGGACGCCCATGATCCTCGAACACCTGGCCTCCGGCATGTACGGCATGCTGATTGCAGAACCGCGCCACGCCTATCCGACCAAGGCCGACAAACAGTACGCCATCGTCCAAAGCGAGTTCTATATCAAGCCCACCGAGAAGAAGGTCAAGGTCGACGGGGTCCCGGTCTACGCCTTGGATGGGGCCAAGGTGCGGCTCAAAGAGTCGACCTACACCGTATTCAACGGGGTCTACAACGGCTTTGTCGCCCACCCGCTCACCGCCCGCCCGGGCGACCGGGTCCGGCTCTACGTGCTCAACGCCGGTCCCAGCAACACCTCCAGCTTCCACGTCGTCGGGACCATCTTCGACCGCGTCTGGGAAGATGGCAATCCGGACAACCAGACCCGCGGTCGCCAGACCGTCCTCCTGGGATCAAGCTGCGCCACCATCGTCGAGTTCAAGGTCGCTGAAAAAGGGAAGTACGTCATGGTCGACCACCATTTCGCCAACGCCAGCCAGGGGGCACTGGGCGTCATCGAGGCAGCTGAAGGGCCGTCGCCGAGCGGCCCGATAGAACACCATAATATTCCCGTATCGAACGTGCCCACCGAGGCCCTGGCGGCCCGCGGCAAGATGATCTACGAACAGAAATGCTACGCCTGCCACAGTATTGGCAAGGGGGTATTGATCGGCCCTGATCTGTACGGGGTGACGCATCGCCATCCGGACAAGTGGACCGACGACTGGCTCACCTCCCCGGACAACATGCTCGCGACCGACAAGACGGCCCGGGAACTCAGGGCTCGCTTCACCATCCAGATGCCCAACCAGGGTCTGACGGCCCAGGATCGGCAGGCCATGATCCACTTTTTCCACTGGATCGATAGCCAGCCGCAGCCGGGTCCAGAGAAGCCGCCGCCAGCCCAATCCCCGGGACCGGCGGGACCATGAGATCGTGTCTCGCACTATGGTTCCTGACCCTCGGCCTGGCTTGGCCCTGCATGATCTGCGACGCCGACAAGAAGGCCGCAGTTTACGACTACGGGATGTGTCAGGTCGCGGATAGGCGACACGAAGTGGTGGTCTACCTGGCGGTCGAAGGGCCCGTGCCTCAGTCTAGCGATTTTCGCATCTGGCTGTCGAAGGTGGTGGCACGACAGTCCAAGCGTGCTCATGTATCGACCGCCCCCGCCGCAGTCAGCATGCTGCTACCGCCCGCCCAGGTGGGCACGGCGGTCAACAAGGTTCGCCGAGCGTTGGCCAGTCGGGGGCTGAAAGTGCGCCGGCTGGACTGACGTCAGGCTCGGATGCAGGCGGGGTCTGAAGCGAGAGGGTCGCCATAGTGGGCCCACGCCCGGGCGCGGGACCCGCCGCAGATCGCCAGCGCTTCGCAGGTTCCACAAGGGCCCGAGATGGTCCCCGGGGTGAGACTTCTCAAGGCCCTGAAAAGACGGTCTGTCCGGTAGACCACGGGCAAGGGCGCCCGTCGGATATTTTCGACGGCCAGAGGCAAGAAGCCACTGGGTGAGATGTTGCCGTCGTGGGACACGAAAACGATGCCTCGCCCATCGCGGGTGCCAGCGGAACGCACCCGCGGCCGCTCCACAGGCGGGCCCACACGTCGGTGCAGGTCTTTGATCAGAGTCTCTGCCAGCGAGTCGGGAGGCTCCGCCGTATCCGTTTCATAGGCCCTGACCAGGCGGCGGAAGAAGGGCCCCTCGACGGTGCGGACCGTGATGCCATAGCGGCCCGCCTGGTAGAGGAAGTGACAGACAGCCTCATTTTCCGCCGCAGTGCTCTCCTGCACACCGCGACCTCGGCCGGTCTTGACCAGGAAGAAAACCTCCCAGATGTGGACAGGCACCTCTGCAATGGACTGAAAAAGGGCCGGCAACTCCATCAGGTTCGAGGCCATCACGGCAGAGTTGATTTGCACTTTGAGGCCAATCCCTACGGCGTATCGGATCAATTCAAAGCTTCGTAGCCATGTGCCCGGCACGCGCCGCACCCCGTCGTGCGTCGATGGGGTAGCCCCATCCAGGCTGATGGAGATGGCCGCTACCCCCAGGCTCCGCCATCGGTCCAGCACGGCGTGAGAGAGCAGGGGCGTGACGCTGGGTGAAACCGACACGACCAGCCCCAGGCCTCGGGCATAGGTGATGAGGTCGAAGAGGCGGGCCCGTTTCAGCACGTCTCCTCCAGTCAGCACCAGCAACGGAGCCGGATCCCCAAAAGCGGCCACCTGGTCGATGAGGGCCACCCCTTCCTGATGCGTCAGCTCCCCCGGCAAAGCTTGCGAAATGGCGGAGGCGCGACAATGCTGGCACGCCAGATCGCACGCCCTGGTGGTCTCCCAGAAGACGAGCAGCGGTTTGTCATCCATATCCCAGGCCATGTAGATACCTCCGCAGAGTACGGCTACCGTGTCCTCTCCATTGCAGGGTAGATCGAAAAGCGCGACCCATGCCATCGGGTTGCCGCCTGATGTCGCTTCCGAGCGTGTCCCGATAGGAGTGGAGTGGCTACGTATGAGACAATGCTTTTGTGATTATAAGAGGCATCCACGCGGGCGAGGTTACCAGATGACGAGGTCAGAGCTAGCCCTATGCGAAAGCGAAGAGCGTTTCCGCCTCATTGCTGAAAACATCGACGACGTGTTCTGGCTGTCCGACGGAGACCTGGGTCGGATGTATTACGTGAGTCCGGCCTATGAAAAACTGTGGGGCAGAACGTGCCAGAGCCTGTACGACGATCCGCCATCGTTCATGGAGGCCATTGTGCCGGCAGACCGCGCGGCGGTCAGAGCCAACATTCGCACCGGCCAGCGCTTCGACCTCGAATACCGAATCGAGCGGCCTGACGGCTCCATGCGCTGGATCCAGGATCGAGGCTTTCCCGTCCACGATGCCTACGGCAATCTCGTCCGATACTGTGGGGTGGCCAAGGACATCAGCAGCGTCAAACAGGCTACGGATGAAAAAGAACGGCTCTCAGAGCAGCTGCGCCAAGCCCAAAAAATGGAGGCGATCGGCTCGCTGGCGGGCGGCATCGCCCACGACTTCAACAACCTCCTGACGGTCATCAACGGCTACAGTACCATCCTTCTGAATGCCATGGCGGAGGACGACGAATGCCGGGCCGATATTGCAGAGATTGCCAATGCAGGCCAGCGCGCGGCCGCTTTGACATCGCAGTTGCTGGCCTTCAGCCGCAAGCAACTGTTGCAGCCGCGGGTTCTGCAGCTCAACGAGATCATCGACGGCGTGGCCCGCATCCTGCGGCGACTCATCGGTGAAGACATCCGACTGGTGGTCGATGGCCAGGCCGGATTGGGGCTGATACGAGCCGACCCCACGCAAATCGAACAAATTGTCCTGAATCTGGCGGTGAACGCCCGAGACGCCATGCCCACCGGCGGTTGTCTGACGCTAAAAACGACCACTGTCAAGGGCGGGGTGGGAGAGGTCCCTCCGGGTCATTACGCCCTCCTCACTGTGAGCGACACGGGCACCGGCATCAGCCCGGAGATTCAAGGGCGCATCTTCGAACCGTTCTTTTCCACCAAAGGCCCAAGCCGAGGCACCGGGCTGGGACTGTCTACCGTGTACGGCATCGTCCAACAGAGCCGCGGGTTCATTACCGTCGAGAGCGTGCCCAGTGAGGGTGCGACGTTCCGTATCTATCTCCCGCAGGTCAGGGACGAACCTCAGGAGGTGGACAAGTCGGTCGCGTTCCCGGTGACTGCCGGCAGCGGCGAAACCGTTCTCCTGGTGGAGGACGACACCCCGATACGCATCCTGGAAGCCCGCATCCTGCGCCGCGGCGGATATCGCGTGCTGGAGGCAGGCGGGGGAGAAGAGGCGCTGCGTCTCCTGGAGCAGCACGGAGCAAACATTGGATTGTTGGTGACGGACATGGTGATGCCGGGCCTATCCGGGCGAGGCCTGGCGAAGCTGGCTCAAGACAAGCGGCCTGGGTTGGAGGTGCTCTTTCTGACCGGCTATACGGATGACATCGCGGTTCACTACGGTGCGCTGGACGCCTCCCTGACCGTGTTGCAGAAACCGTTCATGCCGTTGGCTCTGCTCAGCACGGTGCGAGAGGTTCTGGGCTCGGCAGGGTAGAGCGGCACGCTGCGCCTCATGCCGCCCGCCCTACTGCGCGGTCGTAGTCATAGGCGTGCACGGTGTGGACCAGGTGCAGCACCTGGAGTAGCCGGAAAACGCACCATGACAAGTCGAACTCCCACCATCGCATGCCGTGCCGAGCCAACAGCGAACGATGAGGGTGGTTGTTGTGCCAGCCTTCGCCCTGGGTCAGGATGGCCACCCACCAGACGTTGCGGGAGACGTCGCCCGTCTCGAAATTGCGGTAGCCGAAGCTGGCGGTATGCCCTATAGAATTCACCAGCCAGGTACACCGGGGAACGGTCAGGGCTGCCACCAGTCTGGCCGTCGCTGCGGGCCACCCACCCAGCCAGAAG
>DASYBA010000821.1:0-5597 GCA_036501005.1 Candidatus Xenobia bacterium
ATTGAACGGTTGCTCGGTCCAGGACTCTGGCTGGCGAGCGTGGGCGAGCGTCCCGTCGCGATTCGAAAGTTCGTCGCGTCGGATCCGTCGGGAGATACCCGTGGGCAGTTCATCGAAGAGGCCCATGTGCTGGGTGAGCTCATGCATCCCGGCCTGCCGTCCCTGCAAGACATGTTCGATCACGAGGGCGGCCACTACCTGGTGTTCGAACACATCGGCGGGCCTCCCCTGTCCGACCTGGCCCCCATGCGGCCGGACGACGCCGTGCGGCATGTCGAGCAGGTGCTGGACATCCTGGAGTTCCTCGAGCATCAGAAGCTGCTCCTGGAGGATCCCAGCCCCGACAACCTGATCCTGGAGAGCGAGACCCGCGTGCGGGTGTCCCGGCTATCGTTTCTGCGGCCCAACACCAGACCGCACGGCGACGCGTCGTGTTACCTGGCGCCAGAACAACAGGGAGGCCTGCAGACCGATAACGCGCTGGTCTACACCGTCGGCGCCCTGCTGCACGCGTTGATGTCAGGGATGGTGCCGCCGCCGGCCTTGCATCGCCTGTTGGGCTCGGCTCCCCTGCCCTCCCCCGCCATCCGCAACCCCCAGGTATCGGCTGCTCTGAACACCGTGCTCGACAAGATGCTCGAGCCCATGTCGGGCAAGCGATATGCCCGCATGGCAGAAGCGCTCAAAGCGTTGCACGCCGCGTCACGCCAGGTGGGCCATTCCACGCTTCTCAAGGCCCATGCGGGGGTGGTCGCAGCCCCGGGGGCCCACCCTGCCGTGGTGCCCGCCCCCGCGGCCGCCGCCGCCAGGTCGAAGCACACCGCCCCGCCGCCACCCGAGCTCCAGGTCCGGGTGGGCCGGGCGGACCGAAAAAAAGAGCAGAGTTCAGAGCTTCGCTGCGAAAAGTGTGGTGCAGCCCTGACCCAGGGCCCGCTGTGCGCCGACTGCATGGCCGCCCTGCAGCAACCGGAGCCGGCTGAGCAGCCAAGACCTCCGGACCTGCCCGCGCAACATGCCGTGCCACACGGCGGCTCGGGACCAGGGGCCACGGCCAAGGCGCCCTGGATCGGTCGTTTTCGACGTTTGCCCGCGCCGGCGCCGCCCAGCATCCTGTTGGGCCCCATGGTGCTGAAGAGCGACAAGGTGCGGTCCGACGTGCCCATCGCCATTGCAAGCTGGCGCCCCTCGGATCTGGAGTTCGATACGACGACCTGGTTGGACCCGGGTCATCCCGTGCACCTTCACCTGCCTTGGCACCAGGATGGCAAGAAGGCTGGGGAGGCCAACCTGCGCCTGGTTCCTCTACGGCTCCTGGTGACGGTGGATCATTGGCGCTACACCGTGCTGGTTCCGGACGACGCCCCTATCGAGATCTTCCAGTACCTTCAGCAGTTCTGGCGCAAGAGCCGCGAACGCATGGTGCGGCAGGATCCGAGGGTGCCGTGCCACTTCCGAGTGAGGTCCAGCCAGTTGCCATGGTTTGAGGCCGTGGCGGCAGACATCAGCATCAACGGCCTGGCGGTGCGGGCGGATCATCCGCTGACGGTGGGGCGCATTGTCGACCTGCAGTGGGATTTCGACGATTTCCGGTTTCCCCCGACGCAGGGCCGGTGCGAGGTGCGTTGGTGCATGTACGAGCCGGAGGGGCAGGTCCGACTGGGCCTGCGCCTGTTGGAAATGTCGGAGAAGCACCGACTCATCCTGAGTCACTTCGTCAACGAGCAGAAGGCCGGCAACCCCTCGACGCGATGACCTGTTGGTCAGGAGCCGGTGGAAGTCGTATCGTCTGACCCGTCGCCGCTGTCGCTGTCGCTGCCGCCAGCCCCAGTGAAGTCGTCGGCGTCACTGGAGGCGTTCTGCTGGCCCTGACTGAAGGGCGTCTGGAACGGCTGCTGCAGGCCCGGCGTCTGCAGCCCGGCGGCTGAGCAGCTCACCCCGCCTCCGCCGCCCATCAACTGCATGGCCAGCGGGCTCATATCCAGACTGTCTTCGGCGCCCCCCTCGAGGCCGCCCTCGGCAGCGCCTTCCGCGCCTTCTGCCAGTCCGCCCTCGGCGGCTTCACCCAGCCCGCCCGCCAGGCCCGCTCCACCCAGATCTCCGACCACGCCCGCCAGTGCCGCAATAGCCATGTCGTTTTCCTCCCAACCGTTGTTAAGATCATTATCACTTTGATGGCGGCCCGAGACTTTGACAGGCTGTTGCAACGGAGTTAACTTTGTGCGTATTTCGGTTTCGTAACGACCGTGACTGGCGGGGTCCGGCTGAGGGTGGGTCGAAGAAGATACCCCACCTCCCCGTCTTCGCCGCCGACTCCAGAGCGCAGGCGTGAACGGCGTGTTCATGGTGGGACGCTTCCGACTCCCTCTCTTTCGGGGAGCCTCTGGGGACGTGTCTGGCTTTCCCGAGTATTACCAGGATCTTGAGGCCGACATGGTCGTCAGGCAGGGCATGGTCGACCGATATGACCCGTGCACCGGTCGAGACGGCAGGCCGCCTCTCCAGCTTTGGTTGGCCATGCTCCGCCCTTATCCAGACCGGGAGGACGCCCTGGTTCGCTATTTCGCAAGACTCAACCGGAAGATGGGGAAATCTCAGGCACCGGTGATCTTCCTTAGGACTGGAGCAACATGTCGAGGCTGCGCCAGGCTCTGGGACCCCAGGTGAAGCTGTTCGGCGGTTCCGACAGATGGTCCGGCGAACCGATAAGGACGTCGGCCGCTTGTGGCGAATCCTCGCCCCGAGGGGTCGGGCCTCCGACTCACCCGTTCCCATGGGTGGACAATGATTCTACACCATTGCTTTGGCGATGGCTGTGTCCGGGTGCACCCTATTGTCGCACAAGCGGCCGCTCTCGGTTCGGGCCCACGCTCGGCCGTGTTATCGACACGAGCGGTGGGCGGCTGTCAACCGAGAGTAGAAGCCGGTTGACCAGCATTGCGTTAACCAATTCTCGGCGACCGGGCCACGTGCCACTCCGTGCATTGAAGGCCAAAAACTGGCTCGACTCCTACGTCGGGAGCGGCTTCGGTGCAGACTCAGCCAGGCGGAAGCAGCGCGGCAGGCGGGGGTGTCGGGGGCGTATTTGTGCCAGGTCGAGCGAGGGCGAAAAGCGCCATCGGAACGGCTAGCAGAGCGCCTCGAGCCTGTCTACGGGGTCAGGTCGGGTCGCTTCGTCAGCAAGTATCGGTTTCCACGTCGACGACGACGTGCCTGGGGCCCCGAGGCGGGTGCAGCGTTGCGAGGGTTGATGGCGGCCGAGCCCGTGCCGGAGTAACGCCGGGCCCCCGAGTCAGGGCCGCCCGCTCCCTGCCCGCATGCCTGGGATGACTGGAAAGGCAAGGTGGAGAACCCGCTGTGGCCTTTGGCTCCCCATCTCGGCCAGCAGGCCGCGGACGAGATAGCACAATTGGAGGCAGAGCGGGCGCACGACGACGTCTTCTGGTCCTCTATGAATGGGCTTCCATTCGACTCGTGGACGGAGCAGCGGTTCATGGTCAAACTGGGGCTGGCGAAGGGCCGTATCGCACCGGCCCGCGTCGGTGCCTGCGCCAGGGTCATCGACGCTCGCACGGGGGCCGACACCCGGCATCGGCCCCAGCTTGCCATGGGGCTATCGATCGGGGGCGTGGACGCAGTCATCTGGCCGCAGCGACCGGTCAGAGCCCACTGGGCCTGGAAACTGGACGGCCTGGTCGTGGCGGGGCGGGCGGGGCGCAAGTTGACCTCAACCTCCCCACCCTGCGCTATTCCGCCGCTACCGTCAACGCCCCCGGATTCATCAGGCGGTTGTTCTCTGACCTCAGAACGCTCCTCTCCGGTCAGCCTCGAGTCAACGACTGACTTGCCCGTTCGGGCGGGCAATCGACACGGACCCGCCAGAGCCACCCACACGTTGCCCGTCAGGGCGGGCAACTGGAACAAATTACCCGTTCGGGCGGACAATCGACAGGGGCCCCGCCACAGCCGCCCACACGTTGTCCGTCAGGGCGGGCAACTGGAACAATTACCCGTTCTGGCGGGCAAGGTGTGGCCTGACAGCGGTAAGGGTCTTCGCATCGCCAGCATCACATCTAACCATACGACGCGGGGCCAACGATCTCATCCAGCTACGACCACTGGTTTGAAGTCGAAGAGCACTATCGATTGCGGGCCGTTGATATTTTCGCCGGCGAAACCGGCGAATGGTAAATCGTTCGCCCGCAAAAATATTACCCCGGGGCAGTCGATTGGTCGATCACCTTCCGCTCAGCCAGCCAGCGGATCCCGGGCCGCGTGACGACAAATGAATGGCGGGAGGCAGCCAGAGTCGGGGCGAATCCGGGCCGCATGAGGCAGCGGTCGCGGGAGCTGATGTGGCTGGGATTCATGCTGGGCTGTGTGGCCCTATCGTGTGCCCCACGCGCGGCGGCACCACTGGCCCCTATCCGAGGCCCATTGAGCATCGGGGGCGTCCACCTGGGCGACGTCGCCCGCGGCTTCGTCCCATCAAATCCGTTGAATCGGATACTCTCGGGAATTTTGCAACGTGGCAGCCGGAGGATTTGGGGTCTGTCCTGGTTGGCAAAAGAGGCCAGGTGGTCTTGGTTCAAGGAAGGCAGCTTGAAGTCGGCCCGTCGAGAACTTCATGTTAGCACCCTGACAGACTGTTAACAATCCTGAACTTCCACTGCCGACCCGCCCGTGCTACCATCTCCCCATGGACGTCGCGCGAGCGATTGAGGGTGCGGTCGCCAAGAATCCCGCCATGCAGAAGGCCCACTGGGGCATGGTTGTGCGGGACGGGCAAGGGCGCGTCCTCTATCAACACAACCCCGACGACCTCTTCACCCCCGCCTCCAACCTCAAGCTCATCACGGCCTCCACCGTTACCCACGTGCTGGGCGCGGACCACCGGTTCGCCACCCGCCTGCTGGCCGACGGCACCGTCGACAGTCACGGCGTGCTGCACGGCGACGTCTACCTGCAAGGCACCGGCGACCCGTCCCTCACCACCGCTGACCTGAAGGCGGCGGTGCAACACCTGCCCTTCCACCACGTCGACGGCAAGGTCCACGTCGACGACAGTGCCTTCGACAACGTCCACACGGGCGCCGGATGGGAACCTGGGGATCTCAGCCAGCCCTACGGCGCCGAAAGCGACGCCCTGACCCTCGACGAGAACGTGGCCGCCCTCACCGTCACACGACACAGTATCGAACAACCGTCCGACGACGGCTATCTGGTCCTCCACAATCACACCCAAGCGGGCTCGCAGACCGAACTCCAGGCCGAGCGCCAGCTTGAGACCAACGACGTGACCGTGACTGGAACGGTGGGACCGCACGGCGGGGAGGTCCCCATCACCATGCACGAGCCTGCCCTCTATGCCGGACACGTCCTCAAGACTCTGCTCCACGCCACCGGAACAGTCGACAAGGCCCCTGCCCAGGGACACATCGTGTGGGAACACACCTCCCCGCCCCTCCTCGACCTGCAACGCCACATGCTCAAGGAAAGCGACAATCTCTACGCCGAGACGCTCTTCCACGCCCTCGCCCAAGGGCAGAGCGCCCAGGCGCCGGGTATCGAACGGCAGACGCTGCACCTCAACCGCCCAA
>DASYBA010000822.1:0-2812 GCA_036501005.1 Candidatus Xenobia bacterium
GCGGGCGCTCGATCCCACCGCGGTTCGATACCTGGGAACGATTCCATTCGATCAGACATGGGATTACCTGCACCACGCCGACGTAGGCGTGGTGGTGTCGGCCGGCCCCTTCATGCACAATAACGAAAGCAGCAAGATCTACTACTATCTGCGCTGCGGGCTGCCGGTCGTCAGCGAGTCAGGTTTTCCCAACGACTACGTCGTGGAGGAGTCTGGCCACGGCGTGGTGGTGGAAAGCGGCAACCTGGAATGCATGGCCAGCACCATCGAGGAGGTTGCCCACAGCCACTGGTCACGTGCGGCAGCAGTTTCCTACATCCTCGAGCGTCACACCTGGGATCACCGGGCCCAGACCTACCGCCCCCTCATGGAATGTCGATCATGAGTCTCACCATCCTCTTGCCGGTCAAGAACTACCATCCCGTCTTTCTCCACGAGGCGGTGCAATCGGTCTTCCAACAGACCAGTCCAGACTGGAAGCTGATGGTGCTGGTCGAGCGTCGAGACCAGGCACATTTCAGCCAACTGCTCAAAGCCGCCCTGCAAGATGGGCGGGTCACCCTGCGCACCAGCGAGGGGCGACGTCTGGGCGGTGCGCTCAACACCGGAATGTTGCGTGCCGACACGACATTTGTGGCCATTCTACTGGGTGATGACCGCTGGGCCGATAACGCGGTGGGCGTATTGAACCGGGCCGTGGCCACCTTGCCGAGGGTGGACTTTTTCCACTCATCTCGCGTCTTCATCGACGGCGATGGCCGCGCCTTGAGCGGCGTCCATCACAGTATTCCTCAAGTCGACGCGAGCAGCTTCGAGACCGGCTCGCCGGTCAAACACCTGCTGTGCTGGCGAAGGAGCATGGGCTTGGCCGTGGGCGGCATGGATGAGTCACACAGCCATGGTCCCGACGATTTCGATTTCCCCTGGACCATGGCTCAGGCCGGGGCCGTATTTCACGCCCTGGATGAGCCGCTCTACCAGTATCGCGACCACCGGGAGGCGTATCGACTCACCACCCACGTCCCGTTGGCGAGTCAGAAGTGGGCCTTGCGGCGCATCATGAAAAAACACGGCATGGCGAGGGAGCGCATTCGGGCCCGCGTCCAGGAAGCCGAAGCGACCTACCTCAGACAAAGCCTGTTTTCCACGGAGGCCGATCGGCGTCAACGCGCCGGCTGCGATGCTCGCCAAGGGTGGCGCGACGTCTACCAATGAGGCCCGACGTATCGGTCGTCGTCCCGGTCCGGAATGGCGCCCAGACCCTGGCAGCCTGCCTCGAGTCCTTGCTGGCCTCTCGATACCCGGCGGCGAAACGGGAGATCCTGGTGGTGGACAACGGTTCGACAGACGCTACGGCGGACATCCTGCGCAGCTTTGGCGGACGCGTCCGCGTGCTGTCGGAAGCGCGCCTCGGGCCGGCGGCGGCCCGCAATTGCGGTTTGCGGGCGGCGGGCAGCACGCTCCTCGCCATGACCGACGCCGATTGCGTCGTGGATAGTGGCTGGCTGGAGGCTATCGTGACGCCGCTGGCGGAAGTGCCGGTGGGCATCGTGGGGGGGCGCATTCGGGCGCAAACCCCGTGCAATTCGATTGCGCGCTTTGGCGAGCGGATCCACGACCATGAGGCAGCCATCAGCGTCTATCGCCCACCTTACGTCATCACCATGAACTGGGCCTCACGGCGGGACGTGCTGGAGCGGGTGCAATACTTTGACGAGCAGTTGCAACGCAACGAGGACGGCGACTTCTCCTATCGGACGGACCAGGCCGGCTACCGACTGGTCTACCAACCCTCCGCCATCGTCTACCATCGAAACCGGGACACCCTGTGGAAGCTCTTCCGGGAAGGCTACCTGCACGGCTATCACGCCGTCCCGTTGCTGCGCAAGCATCACCAGTTTCTTCGGCGCCTGGGCCATCGTCGCATCCACGTGCAGAGCTACCGCCGTCTGTGGGAGGATGCCCTGGCATCCTGGCGCCAGCCGGGCGAATCCCGGTATTCCTTCGTCTTCAACCTCGGCAAGAAGCTCGGCAAGTGGCACGGTTCGGTGCGGTTTCGCTATGTGGATCTCTGAAGCAGATCGTCACAGTTACCTGGAAGACGGTTTTCTGTGCCTCCGCGGCGCCTTTCCAGCCGCCGTGGCCCAGGCCATGATTCCCCTGGTCTGGAAGGCCGTCGCCGCACAGCCGCCGGCGCCGGATGCCCGCATCATCCTGCTCGCCGAGGTCATCCGCGAGGCCCCTGCCCCCAGCGTCTATACGCCTCGCTACCGGGGAACCCTCGACGAACTCTGCGGTCCAGGCCGCTGGCAGCTAGACCTCGGCGGCGTGGGGCACTGGCACATCCTGCTGCCCGGGTTTGCTCAACCTCCTGGCCGAGGCTGGCACGTCGACACCGAAGGCGACGCCGTCGAGAGCTTCCTGGCGGTGGAGTACTTTACCGACGTGGGCCCCGGTCAAGGCGGTACCGCCATCCGCCCGGGCTCGCACCGCCACCGCGAGAGCACCGCCCACTCGCCCATCCAGGAGTTGACCGGATCGGCCGGAGACGTCTTCTTCTTGCATCCGCTTTTGTGGCATGCGGTCAATTCGAACCCCGGCACCGTCCCGCGCCTGGCCGCGGTCAAGAAAATCCACGTGGAGCGCGGCAGCCTGACGACACTGTTCGAGTCGGCCCTCATCGGCCGGGAGGTGGCTCTCCCCGTGGAGCGTACTCCCGCCCCATGACTCGGCTACGAGACGCGGTCCGGACGCTGGTGGTGCGGACCAATCCCTACTGGCCGTTCTCCACGCTCAATCGGGTGCCGTATCG
>DASYBA010000823.1:0-3532 GCA_036501005.1 Candidatus Xenobia bacterium
GGTCTGAAGCTGGACCCGCGTGTCGTGGCCAAGAACCCCGTCATGTTCGTGGTCGAGGTCGGCAGTGCGGTGACGACCTTCCTCCTCGTCCGAGACGTCATCAATCACGCGGCGAACTGGGGCTTCACGCTGCAGATCACCTTGTGGCTGTGGTTCACCGTACTCTTCGCCAACTTTGCCGAGGCCATGGCGGAGGGGCGCGGCAAGGCACAGGCCGATGCCCTCCGCAAGACCAAGACCGATACCATGGCCCGCCGCATTGCCAGTGGCCATCAGGACGATCGACAAGAGGAGCGGGTGCCGGCCACCGAGCTTCGCAAGGGAGACCTGATCGTCGCCGAGGTCAACGACATCATCCCGGGCGACGGAGAAGTCATCGTCGGGATCGCATCGGTCGACGAGTCGGCCATTACCGGCGAGAGCGCCCCGGTCATTCGAGAGAGCGGCGGCGACCGGAGCGCCGTCACGGGCGGCACCAAGGTCTTGTCGGATCGCATCGTGGTTCGCATCACGTCGAACCCGGGCGAAACGTTTATCGACCGCATGATCGCCCTGGTCGAAGGGGCCCAGCGACAAAAAACCCCCAACGAGATCGCGTTGAGCATCCTGCTGGCCGGCCTCACCATCATCTTCCTCCTGGCCACGGTGACGCTGCTGCCCTACGCCATCTACAGCGTCCGAGCCCTGCCCAGCGGCGTGCAGGGCACCGTTCCCTCCATCCCCGTGCTGGTCTCGCTCCTGGTGTGCCTCATTCCCACGACCATCGGGGGCCTTCTCTCCGCCATCGGCATCGCGGGCATGGATCGTGTCATGCAGCACAACGTGCTGGCCATGTCGGGCAAGGCCGTGGAAGCAGCCGGCGACGTCAACACGCTGCTGCTGGACAAGACGGGCACCATCACGCTGGGCAATCGACAGGCGGTGGAGTTCGTGCCCCTGCCGGGCGTCGAGGTCAACGAGCTGGCCAACGCGGCCCAGTTGTCGTCGTTGGCCGACGAGACGCCGGAAGGTCGCAGCATTGTGGTGCTGGCCAAGGAGAAGTACGGCCTTCGCGGGCGAGAGCTGTCGGATCGTGAAGCGGAGTTCATCGCCTTCACGGCCCAGACCCGCATGAGCGGGATCAACATCCACGGTTCGAGGATTCGAAAGGGTGCCTCTGACGCCGTCAAACGCCAAATCGCCGAGCTGGGGGGGCACGTGCCCCCAGAACTCGACCGGATTGTGACCCGTATCGCTTCCAATGGCGGTACGCCGCTGGTCGTATCGCTGGAAGACCGGGCGCTGGGCGTCGTCTATCTGAAAGACATCGTCAAGGGCGGCATGCGACAGCGGTTCGAACAACTGCGGGCCATGGGCATCAAGACCGTCATGATCACGGGTGACAATCCCTTGACGGCCAAGACCATCGCCGACGAAGCCGGCGTCGACGACTTTCTAGCCGAAGCGACTCCGGAAACCAAGATGGCCCTCATCAAGAAAGAGCAGGCCGGCGGCAAGCTCGTCGCCATGACCGGGGACGGCACCAACGACGCGCCCGCCCTCGCCCAGGCCGACGTCGGCGTGGCCATGAACACGGGCACCCAAGCCGCCAAGGAAGCCGGTAACATGGTGGACTTGGATTCCAACCCCACCAAGCTCATCGAGATTGTCGAAATCGGCAAACAGCTCCTCATGACTCGGGGGGCGTTGACGACGTTCAGCATCGCCAACGACGTGGCAAAATACTTCGCCATCATTCCGGCCATGTTCTCGGTGACCTATCCGGCCTTGGGTGCGCTGAACATCATGGGCCTGGCCAATCCTCAATCGGCCGTGTTGTCCGCGGTCATATTCAATGCGTTGATCATCATTGCGTTGATTCCGCTCGCCCTGAGGGGCGTCGCCTACCAGCCCATGGGGGCCGCGGCCGTGCTGCAGCGCAACCTGCTCATCTATGGTGTGGGCGGCATTCTGGTGCCGTTCCCGGGCATCTGGGTTATCGACAAGATCCTGACTTTATTCCACTTTGCATAGAGGTCTCACTGATGTTGAAGGAACTTCGTCCTGCCATTCTCATCACGCTGGTCTTCACGCTCCTGACCGGCTTCGGCTTCCCCTTCCTGATGTACGGCATCGCCAAGGTGGCGTTTCCATACCAGGCAGACGGCAGCCTCGTATCGGGTGTGACCGTCAAGCCGGACCGCTGCGAGTTTTTGCCGGCCCGACCGGGCGAGACGGTCGTCGGCTCCGAGCTCATCGGGCAGAGCTTTGCCCAACCCAGGTACTTCCACCCGCGGCCATCCGCGGCCGGCCACGGCTACGACCCGACCAGCTCCAGCGGAACCAACCTGGGGCCAACCAGCGACAAGCTGATCAACGGTATCCACAAGAAGCTTCCCGACGGCAAAGATGATCCCGGCAACTTCGACGGCATCAAGGACCTGGTGGCCGCCTATCGGCAGGAAAATGGTCTGGGCCCGGATGCCCTCGTCCCGGCCGACGCGGTGACCCGCTCCGCCAGCGGCCTCGACCCCCACATCAGCCCGGCCAACGCCGAGCTGCAGGTGGCGCGGGTGGCCAAGGCCCGCAACCTGTCCCATGACGTGGTGCGAAAGCTGGTCGGCAAGTGCACAGAAGGTCGCCAGTGGGGCTTCTTGGGAGAACCTCGAGTCAACGTGCTCATGCTCAACCTGGCGTTGGACCAGGCCCCCGCAGGTCCGCAATAGCCGCACACAAGAGTCCGATATCGCCCGGGCGCGGTGCCAAGGGAGGACTGCCAGGCGCCTGCTTGAATAGATTGCGCCATCATTGGTTGCCTTGGTGGAGCGGCTGCAGGGGAGCTGGATCACCGGCAGTCACCATAGGAGCACGACTGCATGTCCAGACTCTCCCCTACCCTGCTCGCCGTGGGGCTCGCGGCGATGGCTTCCTGCCTCCCTGCCCAGGCCGATGCCCCCGCCGCGTCGGCCAGTCCGACGCCAACGCCGACTCCGACGGTCTCCCCTATCTCCACCAACCGCCCGACATTCGGCACCTACACCGGGGTGGTCGGGCCCCGAATGTTCCAGGTCGAATCCGGGGTCAGCGAAGAGACGTTCAAAGGCGGGGGCACGAGCCTCTTCCAGGTCGTCACCCAGTTTCGATACGGCACGGGCAACAACACAGAGATCGCCTTCACCAACCCCTTGGTCAACGTGCAAGGGGGCAACGCCGGCATTGGCGACAGCAGCGTATATCTCAAGTGGGACGTCGGGCACTACCGGATGCCGGCCGGTACGTCGGTCATCGCCGTCATTCCCACGCTCACCATTCCGACCGGCGCGGCGGCTTTTCGCAATGCCGGAGACATCGGCGAGGTCATCATCAGCAATGACATTCCGACAGGCAAGAACGGCCAGATCCTGGGCTTGAACGTGGCCCCCGCCAGCGCGGTCGATCCGGCCAACGGGCGCCGCTTCGGCCAGTTCTTCTACTCCGCCGGCGAAGTCATCCCGGTCGGCGGCGCCACCTACACCTGGCTGGAGATCGCCGGGTTCGGGCCGGACGCTTCTGT
>DASYBA010000824.1:0-3496 GCA_036501005.1 Candidatus Xenobia bacterium
TGACTGGCCGCCGCCGCCATACCGGCCGCGACCAACAGCATGATGAGGGATACGCGTTTCAAAGGCACTCCTTCACGGCTTTTCCGTCCCGGCCATGAGCCGGCGAGTGCGATCGCCGGTCAGCGAATCCAGAAAGGCCAAAAGATCGTCGATTTCTTGCTTGCTGAGCTTCAGCGGGTGCAGCTTGGCATCGAGGTTGCAGTTGGGTTGGCAGCCCCGATTGTAATACTCCAGCACGCCTCGCAGGGTCTTGATGCTGCCATCGTGCATGTAGGGCCCCCGCACGGCCACGTCACGGAGCGATGGTGTCTTGAACGAGCCCAGGTGCTTCGTCTTCATGCTGATGAGAAAGCGGCCCAGCTCCGAAGATTTAGGCATCAAGGCCAGCTCGTCGACAGCCTTTCGATTGAGCTTCCCGTCAGCTTCGCGCCCCATCATGTCGGCGGCCATGGATTCGAACTTCTTGCACGACAACGCGCCCACGCCCGTGTTGTGAAAACTGTAGTCGGTAAAAAAGGGCGACGTGCGGGTCATGGTGTGACACGAGTTGCAGTCGGCCTTGCCGTTGAACAGGGCATACCCGCGGCGGGCAGCCAGGCTTAAAGCCGTCTTGTCTCCCGCCATGAACCGATCGAAGGGCGCATCGCAGGACACCTGCATGCGTTCGAAACAAGAGATGGCCTCGGCGATGTCATCCAGGCACACCGGCCGGCCGAACGCTGCCTCGAAGCGGCCATGGTAGCGGGCGTCGCCCGCCACTTTCGCGACGACGGCATCGTCCGATGGCATCGCCATCTCGAGTGGGTTCGTCAACGGGCCCTTGGCCTGCGCTTCCAAGCTGTCGGCCCGCCCGTCCCAGAACTGCTGCACGTTGAACATGGCGTTCAACACGGTGGGGGCGCGTCTGGCCCCAGTCTTGCCCCCCACCCCGTGCGAGACCGGACCCGGGTCGGTGAAGGCGTGGCGGGGGTCATGACAGGATGCACAGCTTACCGTGTTGTCGACGGACAGCGCCTTGTCGAAAAACAGGTCTCGCCCGAGACGGACCCGCTCGGGTGACATCGGATCGCCATCGGGAATGGCGCTCTGCCACATGGCCAGCGGTACCGTCGAAGACAGCGGAGGATGTACGGCATCCTGGGCGTGCACGTGCACCGCCGCAGCCAGGACGACCGACCAGAAACCCAGTGCCCAACCTTTGAGTCGCATGGGCCGCGTACTTCGGGGAGGTCCGGGATCATCCTCCGGTTGAGGAATCCTCAACGGCGGGCGGGTGCGGCTGGCCAGTGCAGAGAACTGTTGTCATTGACTCAAACGGGGAGGGCCGCATGCGTCGACTGTCCATCATCAGTCTCATCTTTCTGGTTGTTTTCGGGGCACTGAGCATTTTCATCCTGGTCTTCGGCCGCGGGCGCGTCCACGAGGACATGCAGCACATGCTGCAGGCTCGACAGCTCAAGGAGTACGCCAACGACTGCATGCTCAACGTGCTGACCATGCACTCGGTGGCGCTGGCCAGCCTGCTGTCACCCGAGCGTCTGGGGGATCTGGCGGAGGAGAAGACCCACGCCTTCGACGACAACCAGAAGAAGTACCAGCAGATGAAGTCGTTGACCTCGGTGAAGGCCACGCTCGACCTCATCGACCAGCTCACCCGTCTGCAGGAAGAGCGCATCACGCCGGTCGACACCTCCGTGCTGGAGAAGTTGATGACCAACCCGGCCGAGGCCAAGGCCGCCTACTACAAGGAGTACGATCCCCTCATCAGCCAGTTCAAGCAACTCAGCCAGCAGCTCATGGACCACGCCCAAGAAGAAGCGACCGAGGCGCAGAGCAGCCTGGAGGCCGGCATCAGCCTGGTCTCCGGTCCCGTGCTGCTGGGCATCTGCATGGGTCTGGTGTTGCCCACGCTGGGTCTCTTGACGGTGCGCATGGCCCGACGCCTGGACACCACCGTCGACGTGCTGGAGCAGGCGGCCGCTGGCGACCTCTCCCAGCGGCTGGATGGCTCCGGCTCTGACGAAGTGAGCCGCATGTGCCTGGCCTTCAACCACACGTTCGACATCACCAGCCGCGCCATCAAGTCCATGCAAGATTCCGGCATCGTCATCACCGGCGCCGCCACCAAACTGTCGGCCACCGTCAAGGAACAGGAAGTGCGAGCCACCGAGCAGACGGCCAGCACCGTCGAGGTCTCCATGACCGCCCAGCGCATTGCCGGCACGAATCGCACCCTGGTCCACACGGTCGAGGAGGTCACCGGCATCGCCCGGCAGACGTCCAGCCTGGCGGCCAGCGGCCGCGAGCGCCTGCAGCAGATGGAGACGACCACCCGCGACATCATCAGCGCGGCGGCCCCCATCGTGTCGCAACTGGCGGTGCTGAGCGAAAAGGCGGGCAGCATCACGACCGTGGTCACCACCATCAACAAGGTGGCCGATCAGACCAACCTGTTGTCGCTCAACGCCGCCATCGAAGCCGAGAAGGCCGGGGAGGCGGGCCGGGGCTTCGGGGTGGTGGCCTCCGAGATTCGCCGGCTGGCCGATCAGACGGCCGTCTCCACGCTCGACATCGAGAGCATCGTGCGCGAGGTGCAGGCTTCCGTCAGCCAAGGCGTCATGCGCATGGACAAGTTCACTGAAGACCTGCGTCGAGCCACCGAAGACGTTCGGCAGACCGGCAGCAGCCTGTCGGTCATCATCGAGCAGGTGCAGGACCTCAGCAATCGCTTTGAAGACGTCGATTCCGCCGTACGCATGCAGTTCCAGGCCGCCGAGCAGATCTCCCAGGCCATGAGCGAGTTGCGGACGGTCAGCGAGCACAATACTGCGGCGGTGGCCGAGTCGAACGCCGTGGCGCAGATGCTGAAAGACGCTGCCGACACGTTGCACCACGAGGTGTCGCAGTTCAAGGTGCACGCTTAGAGGGTGTAGCAGTAACCCGACGAGCCTGGGCCGAATGGGCCAGCATGCTGGCCGAAGGAACCCGACTGCAAGGTCGCTACACTATCCGGGAGATCCTCGGGCAAGGCGGCATGGGGGCTGTCTACAGCGCCCATGACGCCTCCCTCGGCGACCGCCTGGTGGCCATCAAGTCCTTGCACGTCCCCCTCAAGGACCCCGCCGACCGGGCCCGCGCCGTCGACCTGTTCCGGGCCGAGGCCCGTTTGCTGGCCGCCCTGGACCATCCCCACATCGTCCAGATCATGCACTGCTTCGAAGAGGACGGCAAGCACTACCTGGTGATGGTATACGTCGACGGGACGACCATGGAGCGGCTCATCGAGACGTCGCATCCCCTCCCCATGCCGCAGATCCTGGGGTGGGCCGACCAGCTCGCCGACGCCCTGGAGTACCTGCACGGGCTCAAGCCGCCCATCATTTTCCGGGATCTGAAGCCGGGCAACGTCATGATCGACCACCGCGGCCACGTGCGCCTCATCGACTTTGGCATTGCCCGACTGTTCACCCCGACCACGCAAACCAACACCCTCATC
>DASYBA010000825.1:0-1610 GCA_036501005.1 Candidatus Xenobia bacterium
CAGTTGGGAGTTCGGGCCGGAAACCCTGACCCCGGAACGGTTCGATAGAGCCAGGGGCAGCCTGCGCCACATCTTCGACGACGAGTCGAGTGCCGTCGAGTTGCGGCAGGCGGCTCTGGAGGCGCTGGTGCACGCCCCGGAGGACTGGCACGTGGCCGCCGTGCGTGCCGCTTGGGACAAGCCCGAGTGGAAGGTCGTGGCGGCTTTCGCCATGCAGTTCCAGGATGGCTACGAAGACCTGGTGCTGCAAGCGCTCCAGTCGACCGACGAGGAAATCCTCCGGTGGGGAGCCGCGGCGGCCGTGCGCGTGCCGGAAGCGTGGGATGCGGTCGTGCCGTTGGCCACCGGACCCGATACGCCCAAGCTGGTGCGCATGGCAGCCATCGAGAGCGTCGCCAATTTGAGGCCGGACGAGGCTGAGGCGCTGCTGGATCCGCTCCAGGAGCACGAGGATGAAGACGTGGCCGAAGCGGCATACGAGGCGATTGGGCTGGTGCGAGACTTCGTCGACGCGGGGAAAGAGACCATGGTCATCCCCCGTCAGGTCGTCCAGCAGGCCGTATCGAACAAGGTGGGCCGCAACGAGCCGTGCCCATGTGGGAGTGGCAAGAAGTTCAAGAAGTGCTGCGCCGCCTAGCAGCCGCCCTGGTCCTGCTGACGGGGCTGGCGGTGGCGGCGCCGTCTACGTTGTTGCTGCGGGCGCATGCCCACAACGACTACCAGCACGTGCACCCTCTCACCGATGCGCTGTCGTACGGCTATTGCAGCGTAGAGGCCGACGTCCATGTGAGGAGCGATGCCCTGCTGGTGGCCCACGATGCGGCGGAGGTGCAGGCGGGTCGGACACTGCAGGCGTTGTATCTCGACCCTTTGCGGGCTCGGGTGCTGTCGCACGGCGGGCACGTGTATGCGGAGGCGGCGCCGTTCACGCTGCTGGTGGAGTTCAAGGACGACGGCAACGCCACGTGGACGGTGTTCGAACGTGTGATCGCACCGTACCACCCGTGGCTGACTCGCTATGACGCCGAGGGTCGGCACGAGGGGGCTGTCAGTCTGATTATAACGGGGCACGTGCCTCGCCAGGCCATGGCGGCGGCGCCAGTTCGATATGCGGCGTGCGACGGCGATCTGGACGATCTGGGGTCGGGTGTGTCTCCGGACCTGGTGCCGTGGGTCAGTTCGGACTGGAAGAAGAGTTTCCACTGGGAAGGAAAAGGGCCCATCCCCTACGACGATGCCTATCGTCTCGAGCACCTGGTGGCGCAAGCCCATGCCGACCATCGCAAGCTCCGCTTCTGGGACGCACCCGATACTGAGCCCGTGTGGTCCGTGTTGTATGCGGCGGGTGTCGATTTGATCAACACCGATGACCTGCCCGGCTTGCAGAGGTTTCTGTCCAGCCGAAGCCGATAGGGTTAGTCCATGCACGCCTGCAGTTTGAGATCGAAGCCCTGCGTCTCCTTGAACGACAGCACGGTCATGAATTTGACCTGGTCGAGGACCATGTCGGCGATACTGGCCCGCAAGTCGTCGGCTACCACCATGACTCGCGGGGTGCCTGGCTTTCGCAGAGCCTTCATGAGCCTGTCTTGTCCGTTGCCCGCTCGGAT